>NZ_JCACKS010000093.1:0-9086 GCF_059505505.1 Pelatocladus sp.
AGGGCTATGAGGCTTATTCTGTCTGCATCATAGCTACTTTTGTCGCCCCGTCAGATCACAGATATGCAAAAAGACCTGCCTCCAAAACTAAATAGTGAAGCTTAACTACAAAATTAGATGCGCTTACCCCGCCCCGGCTTCTATACACAATGACCATTAACTCTCTTGGCTCTCAAAACACTGAAGAACCTTTTTTAAATAATCAAACCGGATTCCTATAGCAAGGTATAACAATGCTTACAACGGTTTGTTCTTGAGGTTTGCTTTCTATCATGAATTCGCCATTATATAATTTCATTATGTATTGAACAATCGCAAGTCCTAAGCCAGAGCCTTGCTGTTCATATGACTTACGATTAAATTGCATAAAAGCTCCTATTCTCTCAATTTCATCAACTGTCATTCCTCTACCATGATCAATCACATATAAATTGAATTTGCTGTCAGTCACATTACTAACTACTCGAACTTCGCTATCTGGTAAAGAAAATTTAAAGGCATTGTCTATTAGTTCTTCAATAACGTTACTAAATTTTGACTCTGGCATTTTTATAACAGATTCTTGAAGTTCAAGCTTCAAATCTTTTTCTCTACCTAAATTTTTAGCTGTCTTGAGAGATACATTTATGATCATCTCTTGAGAAAAGCATTTTTCTATTTTTTCTCTGATTACACGTATTTTTTTAGAATCTCTGAGTATTAATTCAAGTTTACTATAAAGTAAAAATCTTTCAGTTAATCTAATGATTTACGGCTAACAAACAAGCAAATCGCCGAGATAAAAAGCGAACAGGGAACGAGCAATTCTTAACAGGGTGGTTTGAGATGGGGATTTAACCCCAACCCAAACAAGCAATAGATGCTGAGTTCTGAATTCTAGAACTTACGTATTGACAAAGAAGGAAAGATGTGAGTAAAGATTTAGGGGCTAATTTAAGATGCGATCGCAAATCAGTAAAGCGATGAAATAGCAGATAATACCTAATGTTCAGTAGATTTAGGGTTCGCAATATCAGAGCCATTAGTAAGCCATCCACAGCAAAGTGTCAATAGATTTTTGCTACGTGAGCGTTATGAACCCAAAGATTTATTTGATGAAGTCAAATTAAAAATCAACTTAGTCGGAGGGACATTAAGTGGAGACGATACGGTAGTTGATAAACTTATTTTAGAAGCTTTTTTCTATGCATTTTCATATGAAATTGGGATTAGATTATTGTAACTGTCTCCACATTCCTTGACAGCGTTCCATAACTAGTCCCTGAAAAATTGATTGAGTTGATGGGTGAATGTCTATTTTGTACAAATAGAAAATACCTGTAGGACTTTTAAGGCTTAACTCTCTTCGGGTAAGACATAATGCTTGCGCTCGGTGAAGTTCTACAGATTGGAGTAAACCTGGATAACTCAAATTACGTAAAGCTAATTGGCTATTTTTAGTAATGTATATGGCATCATTTTGAAACAGATGTTCTAGGCTTATAAGGCTAGCATAGACATCTGTATCTTTTTCTATGCCTCCTAAACGGTGAGCATCTAAGCCAAAGCGAATGCAGAAGTTGACAGCTACCAACTTCCCAGCTTCTTGGGGAGGCAAAATGGAAGCTGCAAACTCAAACCCTAGACTATCAGCTCGCCATTCCTCTACACCAGCATAGGCATAGTTTTGGAAAAGATTCTGCTTTACCTTAAAATCAAATCCCAAACCGCTTGCATGTCCTGCTTCATGAACTTGAGTGTCTATGTGGCGATAGCGTTCATTATTGATTTCGTCTTCTAACGGAGCTAATAGTAAATTAGCTGTTTCATATTCAAATACTTTTTGGATACATTCGCGACTCGAACCTAAAAAACGTCGTCGCTGCTCCTTTGCATTGTTTAATGCTGGACCACAAACACTATTAGGAAAAGGCCATCCATTCGGGACAATAAAAGCTTCACCATTTTCACCACTGACACTTCCACAACTGGCAATCTCAGTAAAGGAAAGATTTATTGGTATTGGTTGGCCTAGTGTCCCAAATTTTTCGCGACTGAGATTTTCTAATTGTTCAATAGATGGCTCTTGGTTATCGTGCATTTTCCCGTAAATTGCGCTTAAAGTCATCTTGGGTTTGCACTGTCGATTTATTTGATAAGGTGCGATAATTAGGAAATAACCGTTTTTACCGATAAAATCCCTATTAATAAAGTCTTCAGACAAGAGACTCCAGTCGTTGTTTTCTAAAGCATCTGCTGTGTTGAGTAGCCAATCTGGAGGAAGTTCACAAGAGTTTTTTGCCTGCTGACGCAGTTTTTTGATAGCAATAGTAATTTCATTTTGCTCAATGTGCTGGACTATTTGCTTGGTTAATACTTGTTCGTCTACAAATATTTTCGTCATTTTTTATACCTGATATCTAATAAACAATACATTTGTAATTTCTTAATAGAGGTATCAATTTGATTTTGATATTGGTTGAAATTATGAAATTGCGTTATCTCTTGCTCTGTTTATGGTTCAAAATTTTGCTCATTTTTTGAGTAAAAGTATAAATTAGGAGTTCACTATTGAGCTAAAACAGTAGAAATTGTACTTAAAAAGCATGAGTGACTGCTAAATTCTTACCCATTTCAATACATTAGGATGTTTGTCATAGCGGTAGGTAAAGCCGTCCCTAGTAGTAATCAACTTCCCTTGGCTGGCTCTGCTTCTAACGGTATTAAGTGAATAGTCTGCTAATGACTGCATTTGTTTATGAGAAAGTCGTTCAAGTGTGTCTATTTCTATCGCTATTTCAAATTGATTTTGGGACTCATTATTGTAAGAATCATTTATTGTAATTTGAGTATTTTCAGGGGGATGAGTCACAATTTTTTTGGCTTTTTGCTGCTGATAATCATGTACCGTTACAAGTTGCCAACCAGAATCTTGTGAAAGTTCTAGAACCCATTGATGATAATTAAACAGACTTTCTCTATGTCCAACACTAATAAATGTTGTTTTTGTCTGTTGTAATTGTTGATATAAATTTCCTTCGTTTTTTAAATCTAAAGCACTCGTTGCTTCATCTAATATAGTAAAGCTAGGACGGGTAACTAATAGTCGTGCAAAAGCCAGACGTTGTTGTTCTCCGAGTGATAATATATTTTCCCAAGGAACTTCCGTATCAAAGCCATCGACTCGACTTAGTAAGTTTTGCAGATTGACTTGTTGCAAAATTTCTTTGATTTCTGCGTCAGTCATTTGACGATTTGTATGAGGATAAAGTAACTGTTCGCGCAAAGTCCCTAAAATTATGTAAGGACGTTGGGGTAAGAATAAAACTTCTTCTAGAGGTGGTCGCACCAGACGGCCAGTCCCTGCATTCCACAAACCAGCGATCGCTCTCAACAAAGAACTTTTACCTCGACCACTTGGCCCAACAATCAATAAACCTTCCCCAGGTTGAACAGAAACTGACAAATCTTCAACGATCACCTGTTCATAGTTAGGCGTTTGTAAAGTGACATTCTCAAAAGCGAGATGGTTTTCTTCAATTGTTTTAATAGTACTGACATTTTCAGGTTGTTTAGTCACTTCTTCTAAAGCATCTGAAAACTCAGCTAAACGCTTTGTGTAACTCGAAAAATTTCCGGAGGTTCCAAATTCAGTTATTAATTCTTCTAAAGCACCAGCAAATAATTGACAAGCTAAAATGCTTTGTCCAAGTTGTCCAAAATCAATTTGACCTATAATGTATAAAGGTCCAAGTACTAAAAACGGGAACAATTGAATAACTGTTTGATATCCTCTACTAAAAATATTTTTATTCCTTTCCCAGTTAATCTTGCGTTTAGTATTTTTGATCAGATTACTAAATCGGCGCCCAATTATATTTAATTCTTGTTTTTCTCCTTGAAAAAAAGCTATTGATTCAGCATGGTTACGAACATGAGTTAAGGAATAATTGTAGTCGGCTTTAAATTCAAGTTCCTCTTGATTAATATTATTCAATTCTTGATTAAAGTAAACAGCAATTAAATTGCCTATTAACGTATAAGCAAGTAAAACGACAGCAATTTGTTGGGAAATTGACCAGACAAGTATTAAAAAAGTCGTCATTTCCAGTACTTTTTCTAATAAGGTAGCTGCAAAGCTCAGAGCATTACTGGTAATAGGTTCAATTTCTTGAGATAGACGTTGATCTGGGTTATCAAAATCAGATATAAAATTAATTTTATAATAAGCACGATTGCTCAAATATTTATCTAAAATTTTATTATTTAACCATTTGTACCAATCAAGAGCAATTTGTTTTCTGATAAATGTGGAAAATCCCACTAAAAGCGCTACAAAGATAAGCCCAACAGCATAAAGTGATAATATATTAATGAAACTGTAATAATCTTTTTCTTGAACAAGAGCATCCACTAAATAGCGACTAACGAAACTATTAAAAGCATTTACACCTACAAGCAAGATTATTAGTAATATCAGGAGAATTAGCATTCCCCATGCACGAATAACATCGGAAAATGCTCTTTCCCCTGGCTTTGTTGGATACCAATAAGGACCGGCGATCGCTTTTACATCTTCCCAGAATTGAGTAAAATCTGAAAAAGCATTTCTTGAGGATTGAGCTTGAACAACTTGGGTTGGCATATTTTAGAAATAAATTAAAATCTTTTATAATCAGATTTACTACTTTTTAGTATTAAATAATGGGTATTGTGATTACAGCACAGTTAAACCGCCATCCACAGGCAAAGTAACCCCTGTAATATAAGGATTCGTCATCAAACTCAACACTGCTTGCGCCTGTTCTTCTGGTTGCCCAAGATGCTGAACAGGTAAGGCTTCTTCAGCCCACTTTGTCAGTTCTGCTCGCTCAGACTCACTTTGATAACTCCATACGCTTGTATCCTCCAGTATTCCAGGTGCAATCACATTGACTCGGATCGGTTCGAGTTCTACTGCCAACATTCGCCCAAATGATGAAACGGCACCACTCGCAGCTGATATCACTGAAATACCACCCAATTTTGAAGTTTTGAAGATAGAGAAACTGGATGTTAAAGTAATCGAGCCGTCAGTCGCTATATTTTTCAATGCTGCACGGACAGCAAAGAATGTTCCCCAAAATTTCTCCATCCCACGTTGAGCCGTTTCTGTAGCCATCTCCGCTAAAAGCGATCGCGGCATATTTCTATCTGGAACAGCCGTTACAACTAAATGATCAAACTTTCCGACTTGCTCAAATAGAGAATTGACTGAATCTTCATTCAAAATGTCAACAGCGATCGCTTCAACATGTCCACAAACCAACTCTTTTACTTGATTTAACTTGTCTTGTGAGGGGTTTGATATCACCACCGATGCTCCTATCTCTGCTGTTTTCTTGGCGATCGCTAGATCAATCCCTGAACCAGCACCAATAATCACCACTTTTTTGCCTGATAGCGACTCAAACATTGTTTTGCCTCGTGTAAGTAAAAGTTGTGCAATCTAAGAAAAATCTTATCTATCACCGAACAAGTAAAAACTTAAAACACAAAATAAAGAAAGTGAAGAATAGTTTGATATCAACTAAATTCATTTATCGTGATTATCTTTTTACTTTTTAGTTTTTAAAGTACCTTTAATGGCTTCTTTGCTGAAACTAATAAATAAGCTATAAATAACGAAGAATCTAGCAAACGATCCACGGCAACCGTATTTGTATAATAGGTTTGTTGATCTACCTTTCCTGCTTTAAATTCTTCTTCAAACCAAGATTTTAGGTATTTAAAGTGTTTTATCCAACACTCATTTGTCGCGTCTACACATTCTAAGAGATGGAATCCTGCTTGTTTATAAAGATTTTCATACTCCTCAATATTTTTGACATTATTTTCAAAAGGAACCATATCCATCTCATCACCAAAATACTGTGTAGTTTCAAAGATGAAATCACAGAGGATCAAATTACCTCCTGGCTTCAATACGCGCCAAGCCTCTAGAATAAACTTCTCCCTGGTATCAAAGTAGAAGGGTGCCTCAACACATATGATGTTATCAAACAAATCATCTTCAAATTCCATCTGCACAGCATCCATGCAAATGAACTTACAGCCTGGTGCGTTAACTATACTTCTCTCAATTTGTTTGGCGGAAATATTGATCCCCACAACGTCGGTAGGGGAGTAATACTTGAGCAGATGATTGGTAGTTGCTCCCAACCCACAGCCAACATCGAGGATAGTTCCCTTCTTTTCTGGAATAAATTCTAAAAGTTTTTCCATCAGATTAAAACAAGCTGAGTGCTGATTCTGAGTATCCCGGAGCCAATAACCTACATTGAAAAACTCTTTTTGATCGTATATCTTTCTAGTTATTGAGTCTAGAATTATACTATCAAATATACTGATAAATTCATTTTTATCCATTTTTGCTCTCACGTTTGGTGTAAGTGAAGATGCATGTCATTCTGTATCCAGAGGTGAGTATAGTTGTTCCCTTGATTGCCAAACGCATACCTTAACGAGACAGGACATGACACTATCTACAAGAGACTCCATCGTATCTCGACTGATTGAAGGTTCAGAAAACAAAAAATTCAAAAGCATTTTGTCCTCGAAACTAGCTACGGCCGCACTAAAAACACCACATAATCCTCTCGCTGCTGGAGCAAAACTGATTTCCTCTAGGATGAATGGATCGTAAGCTTTAGGGATGTTGACTCGACCAATATTGGTAAGTAACACTGTTGCACACACTTCATTGGATTGGGATGAGAGAAAGAATTCAACAATATTCCTGAACATCAATCCGTCGCTGAAGATATCATTGCGTTTTATGCCAGCTTCCAGCTGTTGTTTCACATCCCGTGCTAATTCCCAAAACGATGTATGAACCCTTAAGATATGAAACGAAGTCACGCCACCAACTAATGTACTTAGGTGTTCATTGCCGACAACTGGTTGGAGACGTTTTCGCAAATCAATAGGCGAGATACAGTTGACGCGCACATCAGATCTATTGCCGGCGGTCATTTTTTTTGCTGCTGCAAACAACATGGCTGCACACAAAGCTCCGTGAACTGTTGTCCCCTCCTTTCGACAAAGATTAACAAGTTGTTGAGTCAATTGTGGATCTAACTGTTTGTGAATCATGCTGCCGCGCCATAATTCAATAGGTACATACTGCTCAAAACCCAAATTTTTCGGTCGGTACCAGAACTTCTGGAACACTTCGCGCAACAAAAATAACACACTATGGATAGCACCTGTGAACCCCTTCATCGATTTAGGTACTAGTTCTTCGACAGGTGGAAGTTCAGGCAAGCTAGCGACTTTGGTAACTTCCTCCTTAGACGTTAAATTCTTACAGTAAGTCAATATTTGTGAGTGGAGTTGAATGCTTGATAATGCATCTGCGATCGCGTGGTGTATTGTTGTTAGCAGATAAGTTGTACTGTTTTCATTTTCAATCTGAACGAGTGTCGTTCGCAACAGATATTGACTACTATCAAATTTTTCGTTCATCTCTTCTTCAAAAACTTCTTGCCACTGCTCGTTGTGGAACTTGTTGACAACACGCAAGGGAATTTTTAGTGTCGCTTCAGTTTCAAAGCGAAGACTATCCGACGAATCTACAATACGAGAATTAAGACGAGGGTGATGACACTGGAGTAAGTCTAGAGCCTGTCTGACAATCTCTTCTTTTAAGGAACCTTTGATGCGGCTTGCCACTATTATCACGCTGGGACCAGCATGGCGATGCATGATTTCCATAGCTTGTTCAAGAGGGGCAAGTTTTCTATTGTTATTCATATAAAAAACTTCACTTCCATAGTTATACTGTGGGCTAAACTCCAACGAACACAAGTTTGGTGATCCGCAACCATCTTTGCATTTAAATTTTCGCTTGTGCCTGCTCGATGCAAACTTTCAATCGTTCAGCTAAAACTTGGATATGGGGTTCAGCCATCATCGTAAAATGATTTCCTGGGAGAAAATGGATATCTAATAGTTCGGTTGAAAACTCGTTCCACCCCAAGCCTGAATCCTGTAAAATCTCAGAATATAACTCACTATGTAACTCACTATCAGGCTCTTCTAAAGGAACATTATTGGCACGTAAAAGCGTAATTTGACCTGGATAAATTTGTTTTGGTACATAATGAATCAGAGATAAAGAATTTGCTTTATAAACTTGCATTAAATTCTTAAGCTGCGTAGCATCAGCATTAGGAGGCAGAATATTAGCTATTTTAAAATGCTGTAAAACGTATTTTAGTTGTTCCTCTTCAGCCAAAGATTGGAGGGTATCGTAAGAGATATGCATATCCCTTCCCAGAGAAACTTCTACTGGTTTGATCAACTCAGTTAGCCATGTAGCATGATCCCATTCAATATAATCAATAAGTATTGGCTTTTCTTTATAACTTGGTGCCGAAGCATCAATAATGACAAGTAGAGCAACTACATATCCCTGATGAAGTAACTGCTGGGCCATCTCAAAAGCAACTCTACCGCCAAAAGAGTGACCTCCCAAAAAGTATGGCCCTTGCGGCTGAACAGCTTGCATGGCTTGAATATAATTACTAGCCATATCCTCAATGCGGGTAACTAGTTTTAATCTTCCATCTAAATCATTTGGTTGAAAACTGTATAATGGTTGGTCATCTCCTAAATAACGCCCCAAGTGATACAAGTAAAAAGGCTGACCACCAGCTCCGGGAACGCAAAAGAAAGGTAGCTTGGAACCGTTGGGCTGAATTGCTACCAAACAAGATGAATTTGAGTAATCCGAGTCTTGCTGTACAATTGTCGCCAACTGTTCAATAGTGGGATTTTGGAAAAGCGTTGTTAAGGGAATACCTTTACCAAACTGCTGCTGAATTTGAGCCATTAAGTAGGAAGCTAAAAGGGAATGACCACCGAGGTCAAAAAAGTTATCTTGTACTCCCACCTTGTCAACCTGAAGAACTTTTGACCAAATTTGTACGAGTTGCAGTTCTAATTGGTTACGGGGATCAATAAATTTGTCCGAATCACTGGTGAGAGCAGGTGGTTTCAAGGCGCTTTTGTCTATTTTACCGTTGGGAGTTAGGGGTAGGGCTTCCAACATCACAAAAGCCTGG
>NZ_JCACKS010000094.1:0-8849 GCF_059505505.1 Pelatocladus sp.
ACCATAATTCTTCTCTCAATGGAATGATCCTTACAGTCCTACCTGGGGAGTTACGGATTATTTAGAAAATTGTCGAGAAGACCTCAAACAAGCACAAGTTTCTTTTCGTTCCCTACCTAATCCCCCCAGTTTAGCAAGAGTAGCGGCTCATCTTTATTACTGCCTCAATCAAATTAGTGATGGACTAGATGAATTGGAATATTTCCCCTTGAATTACGACGAAAGTTATTTGCACACAGGTCAAGAAATGTTCCGTATTGCCAAGGGATTATACCGCGAAGCGCAAGATTCGGTCGCAGTTTATAAGTAATATCAAGTTCGGATAATTAGTTATACTTCCCAAAGTCATTGCACCCCACCCCTTAATCCCCTCCCCAGGGTGGTTTCATACGAAAAAAGAAAAATATGTAAGTCTGTATTTCTCGTTTTGAAGCATAGATTTTTACCCCTCTCCAAACCTCTCCCCTTAATAAGGGGAGAGGCTTTAAAAGAAGATTTTAATTTTTCTCTGCTTGTATGAAACCACCCTGCACCCCTTAATCCCCTCCCCGCACGCGGGGAGGGGCTGTTTTGGCATTAGACAAAACCGGGGTGGGGTTGTGTGGAAATTATAAAGTAGGATTTGCTGAAAAAGTAATAAAAAAGCCACACAGGATTAATTTTTAACTGTGAGCAATACCATCCTGGCGTGCAGCACGTTGCACCGCAGCTGCAACAGTAGTGGCGACGCGCTCATCAAATACAGAAGGAATGATATGCTCCTTGTCTAAATCTGATGGTTTAACTAAAGAAGCGATCGCACTTGCTGCTTCTAAATACATAGAAGTGGTGATCGTTTCGGCTCGACAATCTAATGCACCGCGAAATACCCCCGGAAAAGCCAAAACATTATTGATTTGATTGGGGTAGTCACTACGCCCAGTAGCCATAACAGCTACTTCATTACTAACTAATTCTGGCTGAATTTCGGGAATGGGATTTGCCATTGCAAACACAATCGGATCTTTCGCCATCGAACGCACCATTTCTGGTGTCACTACTCCCGGTGCGCTCACACCAATAAATACATCTGCTGCTTGCATTGCACCTGCAAGAGTACCCTGTGCTTTGACAGCAAATTCCCGCTTTTCTTCTGTTAACTCGGTGCGACTCGTGGAAAGAATACCTTTAGAATCACACATCCAAATTTTATCAGCCCCGGCTTTTTGCAATAAACGAGCGATCGCAATTCCAGCTGCACCAGCACCGTTAATCACGATGCGAATTTGATCGATTGACTTATGCACTAACTTGAGAGAATTAAACAGGGCTGCCAAGGTAACGATCGCTGTACCATGTTGATCGTCGTGAAAAACCGGAATATCCAACTCTCGCCGTAGTCTTTGTTCAATTTCAAAGCAACGAGGTGCAGCAATATCTTCTAAATTGACACCACCGAATACAGGCGCAATATTTTTCACAGTACGGACAATTTCATCTGTATCTTGGGTAGCTAAACATATGGGGAAAGCATCGATGCCAGCAAATTCTTTGAACAGCATTGCTTTTCCTTCCATTACTGGTAAAGCAGCCCCTGGGCCAAGATTCCCCAGACCCAAAACCGCACTACCATCGGTAACAATTGCTACGGTATTTTGTTTAATAGTTAATTTGTAAACTTCTTCTGGGTCTTGAGCGATCGCTGTACAAATACGTCCAACTCCCGGCGTGTACGCCATTGCTAAGTCAGACACGCTTTTGAGGCTAATTCTACTGCTAATACTAATTTTGCCGCCCCGATGCAGATTAAAGGTGCGGTCATAAACACTCAGTAATTTAATATCTGGTAAAGCCTTGACTGCTTGCACAATTGCTTCGGCGTGTTCGGTGCTAGCAGCATCAACGGTGAGATCGCGAATAGAAACAGATCTAGTTTGTTCGATTAAATCAATTTGACCAAGATTACCACCAGTGGTGGCGATCGCCTGAGTCACGCTAGCTAACATGCCAATCCGGTTGGGAATCTCCAGGCGGAGTGTCAAACTAAAACTAGAATTAGGAGTAAGCTCTGTCATTGTTGGTTTGAGTGGGAAAGTCTAGATTTTGAAGTTGAATCCAGGGCTATAATTCTGAAAATCAGAGAATTTAGTAGTATGAAAACAATCACAACTTAGCAATTGTACTTCGATGCTGAGTGTAGTTTCAGTTTGTTTTGTGAGATCAACTTTAATTTATCCATTTAAGGCAAGTTTAACAGAGCTTTCCTTTTCAGCCTCCATTTGAGTCTTTCCGTATCTCCGTGTCCCCACATCTTTGAATTTTTTTTTACTTAGAGAATACAAACAGATAAAAATATGGAAATTTTAGAAACAATTGGTTTTGACTTAGGACATGGTGAAACGGCTGTTGCCAAAGCGATTGTGGAAAGCATTGAGCCTCCCCAAATGTTGGAAATTAATAATAAGAAAAACCAAATCACGGCTCTTGGTTGGCATCCCGAACTTGGTTATCTTGTGGGAGAACAAGCATTAATTCAAGCAGGTGTTAATCAACTAGAAATATCTTTTAAACAAAAACCAAATCATGAGCTAAATTACAGGAAAACAATAAGTACTTTTGTTGCTACCTACTACCGTCTTTTGCAAGAAAGCAAACAAATGGAAGGTGGGGAAAATAGCTATTTTTATGTTGGTTGTCCTTCTGGATGGTCAATGAGCGATCGCCAAGAATATCAAAAGCTACTGCAAGCGGCGGTAGCATCCCAATTGCATGTTGTACCAGAATCACGCGCTGCTTTTATGCAAGCCAAGGAAGCCGGGAAACTGGAGTATGAAAAGCTGAAATCATCGGTGCTAATTGTGGATATTGGTTCTTCAACTACTGATTTTACTTTAGTTAAAACTTTACATGAAATTCCTGTAGATTTTGGTAGTAATGCTTTAGGAGCATCTTTAATTGATCGCGCTATTTTTGAACGTACTCTCGCTAAACACGAGCAAAAAGCCTTACTCAAAAAAGTATTTCACGAATATCCACACCACCAAGCTCGTTGTGAACTTGCTTGTCGCAAAGCTAAAGAAAATTATTTTTCTAATGAACAACTATACAGCGATTCTCAATCTTTTGCTCGTGGTTTTGAATCGATAAACGAACAGATTTATTTTATTCCCCAAGTCAACAAATTGATGATGGAGGAAATATTAAACCAACCTTTGTCTGAATTGGGGCAAAATAGTTGGATGCAATTATTTCGCGCCGCAGTCGATGAAGCAAAACAAAAGCTGGATCAACAAAATATTGTGCCGCAACTTTTACTGATGACTGGTGGTGCATCTCGGATGAAGTTTACCCACCAAATTTGTCAGGAAATTTTTCCCGAACCACAAACCCTCCTGCGTCCCGATCCAGAACCAGAACGATGTATTGCTTTGGGTTTGGCGCGAGTCGGAAGATGGGATTTGCGTGCATCTGCTTTCAAACAAGAAGTCAACAAATTATTTGAATCGCAAAAGCTGAAAAATTTGATTGAGAGACATATTCCGGAGCTAGTCGAATTATTAACCAAGCCACTAGCAGATAATTTGATTGAAAGTGCTGTCAGAACCAGTATTAAAGATTGGCAAAAAAACCAAATCCGAACTTTAGCTGATTTGGAAATATCTATGAAGAATAGAGCAGAACAATGGTTAAAAAGCGATCGCGCTCAACAAGTAATCAATCATCAATGTATTAATTGGTTTAATAATAAAATTCAACCAGACTTAGCCACAGAAACCGATCCGATTTGTCGTCAATTTCATATACCCAGAAGCAGTTTAAGGTTTGAGGAAGGGATTGATCCTGCTTTTGTCAACCCAGAGTTACGCATTGGTGATGCAATCCTGGCTGAAACAGTAGCATTTATCATTAATGTGGTAATCGGTGGAGGTACTCTCGCCAGCATCATCACTCTCATCCTCACCGGACACTTTACCTGGCCGATTGCTTTAGTATACGGCGCTTCGGTGATGGCAGCAGGCATGGAGTTAAATCGTCAGGGCGTCAAAGAAGCAATCAAGACAAATGTCGATGTTCCCGGTTGGATGCGTCCTAGTTTTTTAAACGACAAGAAAATCGACGATATCTGCAAACAAATTAAGCCGGAGTTAGAGAAGGTGTTGCAAGAGCAACTCACAGAAAATCAAGAAGCTTTTGACCAATTAATTGGCAAAGTTGAGCAAGGTTTGCAAAAAGCTCTTTCTACGAAGGTTCAAGAAGCAGTTATTTTAATTCAATAAGATTAAGCCCATTTTTATCTATATCGGTGGAATGATGTTTTAAATTACAAATTATTGACAAAATATGCAACAAAATAATTTATTGTTCAATGACCGATCTAACTTTGCCCAAACCGATAAAAAACGTTCTTAACACATATAACGAGCCAGATTCTGTATTTGCTGCCTTACTTCCAGCGCTTGGGGAAGTATTACAATGCGATCGCTGTTTTCTTTTTCTGAGAAATCCTGAAACTAAATTTGGAAAAGTTGCTTATTGCTGGCGACGCAATCAAGAGATTCCAGAAATTATAGACTCTGAATGGAAATTAGAGCCAGACTCATTACCAAAAGAAGATCCTTTATATGCAGCAGCACTGCGAAGTGATCCTTCTGTTTATGTCGAAGATGTGGAAACCGCTAGTCCAAAAGTTGTCAACAAAGAATTTGAACGCAAACATTTTGGACATCGAGCCTTAATTCATGCTCACTTGTGTCAAGACGGTCAATTATGGGGTATTTTACAACCAGAAATTTTAGGTGAAAAACGAGTTTGGTCAACATTTGATCGCGCCGTGATGACTAAACTTGAAACCAAACTCACACCTTTGGCAGTTGCTTACATTCAAGTTTTCGCACCTAGCGACTAGTTATGAACATAATCACTTATAGTCCGGCTTACACTATTGTTCTTACTTATGAATGTTTTAATCGCTGTACCTATTGCAATTTTCGTACAGATCCGGGTCAAAGTCCTTGGTTGACAATAATAGCAGCCGAACAGATTTTGCAACAACTTAAAAATCAAAACGTCTGTGAAATTCTCATCCTCAGTGGTGAAGTTCATCCCCAATCATCACGGCGTTTAGAATGGTTTCAGCGCATTTATGATTTGTGTGAATTAGCATTAGCAATGGATTTTTTGCCACATACAAATGCTGGACCATTGAGTTTTGAAGAAATGCAAAAACTCAAGCAGGTAAATGTCTCTATGGGGTTGATGTTAGAACAGTTAACCCCAAATTTATTAAAAACTGTACACAAATATGCGCCAAGTAAATTACCAGATTTGAGACTGCAACAATTAGAGTGGGCTGGAGAATTAAAAATACCATTCACAACAGGTTTATTGTTGGGAATTGGAGAAACGGAAAATCATTGGTGGGAAACTTTGGAAGGAATAGCCAATTTGCATCAGCGTTATCATCACATTCAAGAAGTAATTTTGCAACCCCATAGTCCTGGTAATCAGCAAAGCTTTGATGCGCCACCATTTGATCCCAATCAGCTACCAGAAGTAATTTTCAAAGCGCGTCAGATTTTACCGTCAGATATTACTATTCAAATTCCACCAAATTTAGTCCAAGATCAGCAGTGGTTAATCGCATGTTTAGAAGCTGGGGCGAGAGATTTAGGTGGAATTGGCCCCAAAGATGAAGTAAATCCAGATTATCCTCATATTCAAGAGCAGGAATTAAGAGAAATTTTACAGCCTGCGGGATGGGAATTAGTGCCAAGGTTGCCAATTTATCCACAATTTGATAGTTGGTTGTCGGAGGAATTGCAAACACTGGTGAAGCAATGGCGAAAACTTCACGAGTGGTCTAAATTTGTACATTAAAAGTAGGTTGGGTTGACGTAAGGAAACCCAGGGTCTTCAGATCCCCGACTTTTTGAAAGATACAGCTGGCGAATCAGGGGTGACACCCCTTATGAACGATTTTTCGTCATTCCATCAGAAGTAGAGACGTAGCATTGCTACGTCTCTACTTGGGTGTTCAGATCCGGGACTTTTTCAAAAAGTCCCGGATCTCATAGATTTAACTTTCTATAATCTCGTTAATATGAAAAACATCACTATATTTATTACCTATGCTTGATAATAATGACTTATTAACAAACTTATACAACGCTTTTAACCCCTTTGAACCTTTACCCGCAGGTGATCCAAAGTACGTAGATTGTCAGGAAGTCAGGGGAGATGCGGATATTTTAGATGAGTTGGGAAATAGGATGCAACTGGCAAATCAAAAGACTTGCCAATTGTATTCTGGTCATCGAGGTTCGGGGAAATCTACAGAACTACAGAGGTTAAAGAACTATTTACAAAATCGGCAATTTTATGTGGTGTATTTTGCAGCTGATGAAGAGGATATTCAATCAGAAGACACTCAGTATACAGATATACTCCTCGCCTGTACTCGACGATTGCTCAAAGATTTACACACATTTGCCAATCCTGATCCGATACTAAACTGGTTAAAAAAACGCTGGCAAGATTTAAAAGACTTGGCACAGACTGAGATGGAGTTTGAGAGCATGGAAGTAGAAGCACAACTTGCTCAGTTTGCCAAGCTAACAGCAAATTTAAGAAACATTCCCAATTTACGTCAAGAAATTCGCAAAAAAATAGACCCCGAAAGTCTGACTTTAATTAAGGTGTTGAATGAATTTCTGGCGGATGCGAAAAAGAAACTCCCTACTGGCTACACCAAATTAGCGTTAATTGTGGATAATTTAGACCGGATGGTGTTAGTCAAAGAGGGAGATAGCACCAACTATGAGGAAGTTTTTTTTAACCGCAGCGAACAACTAAAAGCTTTGGATTGCCATTTGATTTATACTGCACCCATTTCTTTGCTGTATTCTAAACGAGCGCCAGATATTCGGGATACCTATGGTGAATGCCTAATTTTACCGATGATTATGGTAAGAACTCTCAATGGGGAAATTTACCAACCTGGACTGAAGAAAGTTGAAGAAGTAATTAGTAAGCGAGTTCGACAAATTGCACCGGAACTATCACTAGAAAAAGATGTTTTTGATAGTCCTAACACCTTAGAAAGACTTTGTTTGATGAGTGGAGGTCATATTAGGAATTTGTTATTGTTAACTCAAGATGCCATTGCACGTACTAAAGAGTTACCAATTACAGAAAATGCAGTGCGACGAGCAATTACTCAAGCTAGAGATACCTATCGCCGTGCAGTAGAAGATAATCAATGGAATATATTGGCAGAAGTATCACATTTTAAGCAAATTCGTAATGATGACCAGTATCGGAGTTTGATGTACAATCGCTGTCTTTTAGAATATCGCTATTTAGATGATCAGCGAGAGATGCAGTGTTGGTATGATATTCATCCCCTGATTCAAGGAATTGCAGAATTTAAAAAAGCTGTGGCGAAACGAAACTTCCATGAACCTCAATAGTGCAAGGGATAGGATTTTTCGTCATAATTTTGGCCATGTAGAGACGTGTCATGGCACGTCTCTAGAGGGTTTAAATGTCAATTTATTTGTCTTATCCGAGCAGTATTGTCATGAATCCAGATTTAAGTGATTGGGATGAAGATTTACCCCCAGAACCAGAAGAAGTTTATCAAGACTTGGTTCGTGCATTAAAGCGAAAATCAGGATTTGGTTTGTATTTTGTGCAATGTACTCCTGTGGAAGCAGATCGTTTAATTGCCAAACTTTCACAGGATATTCCTCAGAAGAAAATTTATGCGCTGCACTTAGTTGAGGCGATTGATAATTTATATCAGCGAGTGACTGAGTTTATTAAAGATAAGCAAATTGATATTTTATTGATTAAAGGTTTGGAATATTCTTTATATAAATATGAGAAAAGAACTTTTGGCGAAATTACAGAAGGGAAATTTAGCGATATAACCAGTGTACCGCATATTTTAAATCATCTTAATCAACAGCGAGAAAGATTTAGAGATGATTTACCATTTTGCTTTGTTTTTCTTTTGCGATCGTTTTCGATAAATTATTTAATTCATCGCGCCCCGGATTTTTTTGATTGGCGTTCTGGAGTATTTGAATTACCTACAACACCAGAATTAGTTGAACAAGAATCAACTCGTTTGATCTTGTCAGGAGATTATGAACAATATTTGCAACTCACTCAAGAACAAAAGATTGAAAAAGTTTTAGAAATTCAAGACTTGTTGATAGAAAAACACCAGACAGAAGATAGTAAGGTAAAGCTACTATTTGAACTAGGAAATTTGCTGTCTACAGTCAAAGAATACGAAGCCGCGATCGCATTCTACGATCAAGCTGTGGAAATTAAACCTGATGACCACGAAGCTTGGAACAACCGGGGGATTGCGCTGGGTTATTTGGGACGCTACGAAGAGGCGATCGCATCCTACGATCAAGCTGTGGAAATTAAACCTGATGACCACGAAGCTTGGAACAACCGGGGGATTGCGCTGGGTTATTTGGGACGCTACGAAGAGGCGATCGCATCCTACGATCAAGCTGTGGAAATTAAACCTGAGTTACACCAAGCTTGGTACAACCGGGGGAATGCGCTGCGTAATTTGGGACGCTACGAAGAGGCGATCACATCCTACGATCAAGCTGTGGAAATTAAACCTGAGTTACACCAAGCTTGGTACAACCGGGGGAATGCGCTGGATAATTTGGGACGCTACGAAGAGGCGATCGCATCCTACGATCAAGCTGTGGAAATTAAACCTGATGACCACGAAGCTTGGAACAACCGGGGGATTGCGCTGGATAATTTGGGACGCTACGAAGAAGCGATCGCATCCTACGATCAAGCTGTGGAAATTAAACCTGATGACCACCAAGCTT
>NZ_JCACKS010000095.1:0-8821 GCF_059505505.1 Pelatocladus sp.
AGCAAGATTCTCCACGTAGTTGACGCTTACCCTGCCCTTGCTTTCATCCCCAGGTGGAGTCTTCGGAACCTGGGGACTTCCCGCAAGGAAGGTTAAAAATAAACCAGGAGTGATTGTAGATTCATCCTCTTGTACTGGTAACTGGAAAAACTCAACAGCCGTCTTTAAATACACAGCATATTCTTTACCGCTAAGGTGTTCCCGTTGTAGGCTTAATCCAGGAGAAGTTTGGAGTGCGATCGCATTTAAATCTAAAAGCCCAAAGCCGTGACTGGGAAACGATGGCGTAATAAACCGCATCTCAACAGGCCAGCGACTAAAAGATGCTCCGACTTCGTGACGTTCTAAAATCACAAAGTTTTCAATTCCTAAATTATGCAAAACCACTCCGCAACCAATTCCAGCCGCACCTGCACCAACTATCACTACATCCAGTTTTGCAGCTAAATTCATAGTTCCACTGATTTGAGCGAGAGGAATTCAGTGGTTTGTTAACATCAGTTCGCCCTTTCAGAAGAAAGATAAAGAATAGAAAACCTTTACCCGTAAGCATCTCATGACCTGAACTAACAAACCACTGATTTAGTTAATGAGAATGATTATTATTATACAATCATCATCTCTCTCTTCATCCTTTTCTTTTGACGAAGGTATTGCATGAAAAGAATCATTCTGATTGTCGTTAACTTATTAGCACTTTTGTTTCTGTTTTGCAGTCCTACCTATGCCGATACAAATTGCCCAACAGTCACAAAAACAGATATAGCTGCGCTTTTTGATCAGTGGGACAGAGCGCTGCAAACAGGTAAACCAAGTGAAGTTGCCAAGTATTATGCGGATGATGCGATTTTACTTCCCACTGTTTCCAACAAGGTTCGGCACACTCATCCTGAAATAGAAGATTACTTTAAAGGGTTTGTGGGTCTTAAACCTGATGGTCGAATTGAGGAGCAAAATATTCAGATTTACTGCGATGTCGCTGTTAACTCTGGCATTTATACATTTGCTGTTGTCAAAGATGGCCAGCCATCCCAAGTGAGGGCGAGATATACCTTCGTCTACCATAAAGTTGGCGATCGCTGGTTGATTGTAGATCATCATTCATCGAAAATGCCTTCAAAAACGACCTGAACAAATTTTCGACGATTTTACCTATTTGGGGCGATCGCTCCTGCATTCCGACTGCTAACTCGACAGGTGAGAGAATAACCCCAACAGATGTAACATTCTAACTACCTCACTAGCGGGGCGACTTTGTTCAAAAATCGAATCAACTCATACATTGAGTTATGTTCCGACACAGCACCGTTGTACCTCACCTGCCAAAAAACTTGTCCGCTTTTAGATATCACCTCTATACAAAGCTGGGAATTGCTATCCGATACCACAACAAATCCAGCTCGTTGCAAACCACGCTTTGTCCACATTAATTCCATACCCTCACCCAAAAGACTAACTTTGCCACGAATCGGTGTATAGAGATGAAACTCACCAGTGTGTACGTCAAATTCCACACCTTCGCTATGAAATGCTTCAGTAAATACACCAGTTAAAACCAAATCTTCCGGTGCGCCGATATGTAGAAAACCACCTTCTGTTAGAAGCCAAACTTTATCAGCAAGGCGCAAAGCTAAATCCAAATCGTGAGTTGAAAGCAAAATCGCCTGATTTGTTTCTCTCACCAAACGCCGCAATAATTGCATAATCTCCACACGGCGGGGTAAATCCAAAAAAGCTGTTGGTTCATCTAATAGCATTAAAACAGGTTCTTGTGCTAAAGCCCGCGCAATCATGATTTTTTGGCGTTCACCGTCGCTGAGTTCGCCGACATTGCGCTTTGCTAAATCTGTAGCTCCTACACTTTCAATTGCCCATTTAACTATTTTCTCATCTTTAGAAGTTAACCTTCCCCACCAATCAGTATAAGGATAGCGCCCCATTGCTACCAAAGCGTAAGCTGACAATATTCCCACATCAACTTTCTCAGTGAGTACTAAACTCAGACGCTTTGCTAATTCCTGGGGTGCTAACTTGTAAATGTCCTTTCCTTGAAGTTGCACTTTACCTTTGATGGGGGGTTGCATTCCCGCCAAGGTTCGCAGCAAAGTAGATTTCCCCGTCCCATTTGCACCCAGTAAGCAGACGAGTTCACCTGTGTTTAGAGATGCAGAAATATCAGATGCAACAATGCGAGTAGCACGCCGTGATGTTTTGTAACCAATAGTTAGGTTACTCGTATGGAGAATCACATCATTCATTTAGGAAAAGATGTGCGAGAATTACCACGCAAAATCACCCAGGTAACGACCGGAGTACCTATCAAAGCAGTGACAGAATTTAGAGGTAATACCGTTTGACGAACTGCAAGCTGTGACAATAAATCTGCAATTAACGCTAGAATTGCTCCCATAAAGATAACAGCACGGATCAAGACTCGATGTTCTGAAGTGTTGAACAAACTGCGGCAAAGGTGAGGAATTGCTACACCTAAAAAAGCGATCGGGCCGCAAAAGGCAGTAATCGCACCTGCTAAAATAGAAGCACTGGTAATAATCCAAAATCTTGCTTGTTGCACACCTAAACCGAGACTACGAGCATAAGCTTCACCAAGAAGTAAGGCATTTAAAGGTTTGGATAGCATTACCGAAATCAACAATACTAACAGCACAACAGGCGCTAAAACTAGCATTTGTCGCCACGTTACACCTGCAAAACTACCAAAAGTCCATTGTAAGTATGATTGGATTTGCTGAGTTTCGCTAAAATGCAGCAAAATACTGACAATAGCACTGGTTGCATAACCAAATAATAATCCCAAAATCAGCAGCGTCATTGTATCTTGGACACGGCGCGCAACTAGTAATACTAATCCTAAAACTAATGCTGCACCTAGACTTGCTGCCACAACTAAACTAAAATCACCTATTATTCCTAAGTCTTTAAATAACACACCCACACCAGTAATATTTGCTGTTAGTACCACTAGCGCTATTCCTAAAGCTGCACCAGAACTAATTCCTAACACAAATGGCCCTGCTAATGGATTTCTAAATAGGGTTTGCATTTGTAATCCACTTACTCCTAAAGCAGCACCGGCGAAAGTTGCAGTTAAGGCTTTGGGTAAGCGAAATTTGAAAATAATAGTAGTCCAAGTTGGTTTTTCTGCTTGTCCTCCTAATAGTATGGTGACAACTTGTTGAATAGGGATTTGGACTGATCCTAATGCTAAGTCTAGTATGAAAGCTAGAATTAGTCCTGTAATCATGGTAGAAAAAATTAGAGTATTTATTTCTAATTTTTTGAGATTTTTTGTTAGCGAAAAGTTTTTTAAGTAATACTGGATTGGGGACATGATAAAATATTAATTACCAATGAACTTATTTCTATTCTGTGAAATAGATTTTCAATAAATGAACCTCAGCATTCTAGAAGAAACTTCAAAGCTTTTCAAAAGAGAATACGTATAGCAAGGAAGAGAAGAGAGATCAAATCTTTGAGTTATTTAGAATTACTATTGTTTTTCCAGCTTACGGTAGTAAACTAGTTGATGATTGGGTAAAATTTCTGGATGTAAAATTTTAATTAAGTCGGATAAGACGATATCAGGGTTGCTGGTTCCGCTTTCCCAGTAGTCGTTACCACCACTATTATTGACACGAGCGTTGTTATTATAAACATTACCTGTTTTTACGGCTGCAAAATCAGCATAGCGATTATCTTCAGCTATGACATCTTTTAAACTTTGCCAAGATTGACTAAGATTAAGCCAGTAATCTGCACTTGCAGCATGTTGAAAGACATTTTCAAATGACAAAGGCTTACTACCAGAAGAATTATCTGCACAAAGATAGTTAGAACCTGCATCAGCTAAATATTTCGCTACATAACTTTGACATCCTGGTGTATACCAAACACCTTTAAAGTTGAATCCTGTAAAGACAGTTGGACGATTTTTAATAGATTTTGTTTTGGAAGCGATATTTTCATATTTGGTAGAGATTTGATTAAAGGTTTTTTGAGCAATATTTTCTTGATTAAAAAACAAAGCAGTAAATTTCAACCATTCTGCATGTCCAAGTGGAGATGTTTCCATATACTCGGCGTTAATTACTACTTTTAAACCGGATTCTATTAACTTATGATGACTATCTATCTGTGGATTTCCTACTCCATAAGTCATGATTAAATCTGGATTTAATTCTAAAAGTTTTTCTATGTTTATACTCTCATTGTTTCCAACCTCTGCTACTTTACCAGCTTTAATACTCTGAATTACTTCTGGTGTGTTGATTCTTTTCTTATCGCTGACACCGATAAGTTTATCGACTAATCCTAACTTTGCTAAATGTGGTAAATGAGTTGTGGAAAGCGAAACGACTGTATTTACCGGTACTGTAATGACTTGGCTTGTTTGAAAATTATTTGGTACAGGTGTTCCACATTGTACTAAAACATATTGAAAATTAATTTTTGCATTCTGCCAAGGATTTTTTACCGTTACTAGCTTATAGTTTTTATGATATTCAACATCAAAACCTGTAGCATAATTGACAGTAATTTTATTAGGAAAATAGTTGGTGTTGGGATTATAAGTTTGGACGCATTCTTTGGTATCTGTTGATGTAGTAGAAGTGGTATAATGGCAAGCAATCGCCAAAATAGCAATCAATAAAAATTGACATAAAAATATAAAAACTTTGGCTTGGCGAAATATTGTTGTTCTCATCTGAAAAAATTGCATAAATAACTACAAATCAACACTGTAGTTATTTAAACCGATTCTGGTGGATAGGAATTAGTAATTACTTTGTTACCTTGAACCAAATGTTCTTTGACAATTGTTTCGGCGATATTTGGTTGAACGCGAGTGTACCAAGTTCTATCCTCTGAATAAAATACTACAGGGCCAAGTTTACAAACTTCCAAACAGCCAGATGTTCTCACTTCTATATCTAAACCTGCTTTTTCAACTGCTGCTTTGATTGCGTCAAAAGTAGGCTTCCAGTTTTGGGAAGTCAGACAACGGCTAGAAGTACAAACAGATATATATGGATGCTTTAAGGGATTTTTAGAAAACGGAATTGGCTTTTTACCTAACACATAAATATCTCGCAGTTCTTCATAAAGAACTAATTTCGATAAGTTTGGTTTCCCTTCTGGTAATAAATTTTCTTCTTCAACATACGGATTAGGTAAGAAGATTGTCATCAAATTTTCGCCTGCACCATTCCAAAAATCAATTCCCCAACTTCTCGGATTTCCTTCTGCATTAAAACGTCGATAAAAAGCAGCACGACTGACTTGACGCTGTTGCCTCAATTCCAATGGTGTTTTACAATGAGGACCACCCAAATTTGCTTCAATACATAAGTGAAGATGCCAACCTTCGGTGACGACAGTCAGATATCCATCATAAAGAATGCAAATTTTAGGTGCAGCAGTAAATTCTAATTCCAACACACCACCTTGGACAATGTGTCCTACTCCTACTTGCTGCCAATTCTCTTGAAATAATGTGTAAAGTAGTGGTGATAAAACATCGCAACTACAATCAAAATCTTCATATTCTATATAACCGCCTGTTGGTGAAGGTTCGGTTACGGTACGATTTAATGGTGTTACCCAACAATTAAATTTAATCATGGCAATTTTGGATTAGTTAATAGTCATTAGTCATTGGTCATTTGTTATTCATTTCCTTCTGTTCTTATCCCCCTATTAATTGATCTAAAAGGTGGCATTTAAACCAATCTGAAAAACTCTACCTGCATCAGGATAACCAGGAAATAATTGATATCGCTGATTAAAAATATTATCTACACTACCAGTAACTACAAAATTATTACTTAGTGGCACTCGAATTTTAAAATCAAAAGTAGTATATCCAGGTAAGGATTCTGTATTAGTATTGTTGGTTGGATATGCGCCGAGGGAATGCATGAGTATTCCCGTATATAAACCTCCAGGTGTTTCATAAGAAATTCCTAAATTCAAACTATCTGCACCTGCAAATCGTAATTCATTATCTTCTTCAGTAGGGTTGGCACTTTCTAATATGCGTGGGTTATTAAGTGTATAATTTACAAATCCATAGATATTTTTTGCGAATTGTACATTCAAAACCGCTTCAATTCCTGTAGTCTGAACTAAGCCGATATTTTCATAAGTACCTACAGGAACAACAAAGTTGTAAGCAATCAAATCTGATATAGTATTACTGAAGTAGGTTAAGCGTAATAAACCAAAGTTCCAAAGTTTCTGGTCAATTCCGATATCGTAGCTATCACCTTTTTCAGGTTTCAAATCTGGATTTCCAACAAAGCTAGAACCTCTAGCATATAAATTAAAAAGAGTTGGGGCGCGGAAATTCCGAATATAATTAGCTCTCAGGGTAGTAGAGTCAGTCAGCGCTAGTTTTGCGCCTATACTTGGTGATGTAAATGAGCCATTTGTTAAACTACTAAAATCTTGGCGCAAGCCAAAGTTCATGGTGAAACCTGATGTAAAATTAATTTCATATCTAGCAAACAATGCTCCTTGAGAGATGC
The DNA here is from genome assembly GCF_059505505.1 of Pelatocladus sp. Lineage (NCBI taxonomy): Bacteria > Bacillati > Cyanobacteriota > Cyanophyceae > Nostocales > Hapalosiphonaceae > Pelatocladus > Pelatocladus sp. The sequence goes on from NZ_JCACKS010000095.1 coordinate 6,549, forward strand.
TATCGTCATAACTAGTTGTTTTTTGATTATCGAGATAGTCAAAAGTAACGTTACGCGCTGAAGTGTTGCGATAATCAAAGCCATAAACTAAAGTTTGATTGGGAGCAAAGTTCCAACTATGCTGCGCTTGAATTCCATAGGAACTTTGCTCGTTATTATACCGCACCGAAGATGAAGCACGACTATCAAAACGAGTGTTGAGAAAATCTGCGTAAAGTTTGGCTGTAAGTACAGAATCGTTTCCCGAACCTAGTTTTGAGTTCCAGGTTAAATCGGTGAGAACTTGGTCTGTGTATTTGCGATCGCGTTCCGTTAACGAGTTAAAATAACCTTGTCCAAACAGAGGTTCAGGAATAGGAACGCCTCCCGGTACTCCCTGTTCTTTGCCTAAGTATAAAGTTGAAAGTGTGAGGGTATTGCGTTTACCTAAATTCGCTTCTAACTTGACATTAAAGTTGTTGTAGAGAACATCATTATTTTTTCTGGTTCCCTCAAAGTCAGCTTCTGGAATCGAAAAAGGATAATTATTTTCGGCTTGGATACGGTTATATCCCAAAACCCAACCGATATCACCTGCTTTACCACTATTGTTGATAGTCTGCCGATTGAATCCATACGCGCCCAAGGTAACACCTGCTTGCGTTGTCACTTTCTCGGTGGGACGACGAGTGATAATACTAATCACACCCCCAATCGCAGAGGAACCGTAAAGAGTAGAACCTCCTCCTGGTAAAACTTCTATTCGTTCAATAATGTTGCTAGTAATTTCGGAAAGGTCAAAACTACCCCCACCAAGGTTGTTAATCGGTCTACCATCAAGTAAAATCAATACTTGTTCTGAGTTAGAACCCCGAATAAATTGACCACTCAATGCATTGACTTCCGTCCCGACTGTCCCATCAGATAAGATTCCAGGGAGAAAACGCAACGCTTCTCTGACATTTCGCGCCCCCTGAGCTTCGATTTCTTCACCTGTAATCACATATACTGGTCGGGTGGAATCTTTTACTGTTCCCTCGCGGCGAAAAGGGGAGAAAACAGGCTGATTCAATAGCGTGTCGATGACTGTTAGTTCAATATCTGGTTCTTGTTCATCCGTATTTTGGGCAATTTTTTTGGGTTGTGGAATTTCGACCGCACACACAGTATAGTTCCACAATATCAAAGTCGTCATTGCACTTATACTAGACACAATGACTTTCACCGCCCAACGGCAATTAAAGAGAATATTTTGCATCTGTACCTCGCAGATGGGTGTATGTTTTTTACCTTTGGCGGGCATTCTGACTAAGAGACAATCTTTGTAGTCTCATCACAGCTGCGGGACAGCATCGGATTTACACCGAATTTTCCCCGTTACCTCTGATGGCTGTTCCCCATCAGAACCAAGGTCTGGCTGTAATGTAACATGCTCATACATCAATGCAAATAAGAATTGTTGCATTTAGCTTTGTAGAGCGATCGCTATTTCATGAGTAAATGCGATCGCTCAAGATATCTTTTGCAACTTCTGGGTTAAGAGCGAGGTAAATTTCTTCGTTAAATAATGGATTTGTTGTCATATTTCTACTCCTCCACAGGTAGATGTTTTCACATAACAAATAAGAGTGCATCTCAGCTCAAGCGAGATGGAAACACGAGAAGCAGCCTTAACTTCTGTGAATTGTACCACTAATTGCAATAATGATAATCATTTTTGTTTTAAAAGTGGGTGGGTTGGCGATCGCTTATATGTATTTAATAGCTGTCAAAGTATTTCCAGGGAGTTTGCAGATGAAGTTGAGCATCAAGCCGGAAAGCATCAATTCAAACACTCACACATCTGTAACGCTGCTCTTGTTAGCTTGATCAAACAAGTTGAGAATCTGCCGACAAATTCCCCTTAATTTCTCTTGTGCATCTGGCAAAGGTAGCACAACACCCCAAAATTCCCAACGTCCTGTAGTTGCAAATCGCCAATGCTGTCCTATATAGTCATGTCCTGATAGTTCTACTCCCAGAGCTTGTTGCAGTTCTGTCTCGGCATCTTTTGACAGGCGGATCTGCATTAAAATACTATGGCTTTGGCAAACGAAACTGCGTCTAGAAAAGTGAAAGGCAAGATCCACTGAATACGGATCATCAAATTTTTCGGTTTCTGAATTCTTTAACCAAGGGCTGAGATCAGCCGAAGTGTCGGGAAACTCAGATCTAAAGAGATTGACAGCAGCAGCAATCTTAGGGGTACAGCCGGGATACGTGCAAAATGGGACACGTTGTAAAGTTTTGTAAAA
>NZ_JCACKS010000096.1:0-8773 GCF_059505505.1 Pelatocladus sp.
TCAAGCTCGCGAATAACTTTCCTTTCTTTATTTTTGCAAAATTGGGATGCTCCCAAATGGTATTCCCAGTGCGTGATCTACCGAAATGAGTGCGTGATTTACCAAAATGAGAAGGTAAAATGGCATTTCAAGAACTTAATATGGCATTTTGCCTACTAGATTTGACTAAATGCCTTCTTTTCATCAGTAATCAATTAAATTAATGGTGAAGACAGGCGATTGTTACAGTAAATCTACTGAAACTAGGCTTTTTTTCATGTTTCAGATAATTCTGAGGAAACTAAACTATCTAGCACCGCTAACAACTATATAACTCAATGCCTACGCCTATTTATCACATCACTCATATAAATAACTTGCCTTCTATCCTTAACTCTGGCGGATTGATAGCAAATAGTAGGCTAAGACAACAACAATCTAACTATCTTGATATTGCTCATGGACACATCCAAGATAGACGAGAATTAACCCGTGTTCCTTGTGCTGCACTTGGATGTTTACATGATTATGTACCGTTTTATTTTGCCCCACGTTCTCCTATGCTCTACGCTATTCATAAACAAAATACACAGGGATACAGTGGAGGACAAAATCCAGTTATTTATCTAGTTTCTCAGGCACAAATAATAGCAGCGAGCAATTTAACTTTTGCTTTTACAGATGGTCACGCAGTGATAGCATATAGCGAATTTTATGACAATCTTCAAAGATTAGATATGATTGATTGGGCAATTATGCAAGCAAAATATTGGAACAACACACAAGAAGATGGAGACAGAAAACGCCGACGACAAGCTGAATTCTTAGTGCATCAATTCTGTCCTTGGATGTTAATGTTAGAAGTTGGTGTCATAAATAATACTATGCAATTACAAGTTCAGCAAATATTACAAAACTTTAATTCTCAGATCCCCGTAAATATTTACTCTAATTGGTATTACTAAAAGTTATGATCTTAAAAGTTAAGATTGCACTCTTAAACTAATAGAGAGAAATGATTGAATTTAAGCAAGGCAACCTCTTAGAAGAAAATACCGAAGCTCTAGTGAACACCGTTAATTGTGTTGGTATTATGGGTAAAGGTATCGCCTTGCAATTTAAGCAAGCCTATCCTGAAAACTTCCGTCAGTATGAGAAAGCTTGTAAAGCTGGTGAAGTGCAGCCAGGGCGAATGTTTATTTTCGCAACAGATAGACTATTTAATCCCAGGTACATCATTAACTTTCCCACCAAACGCCATTGGAAAGGCAAGTCAAAAATAGAAGATATTCAACATGGACTGGTGGCTTTAGTACAACAAGTGCAGCAATTAGGTATAACCTCGATTGCCATTCCACCTTTAGGATGCGGAAACGGTGGCTTGAATTGGGCTGATGTTAAGCCACTAATAGAATCAGCTTTTGCTCAATTGTCAGACGTACGGGTAATTATTTTTGAGCCAGCAGGTACACCAGCAGCAGAGAAAATGCTTGTTGCGACTAAAAAGCCCAACATGACCCGTGGTCGTGCAATAATCATTCGCTTACTAGAATTGTACGGCATTCCAGGCTACGAGTTAACTAAGCTAGAAATCCAGAAACTCGCTTATTTTTTACAAGAAGTTGGAGAACCGTTAAAGCTACTTTATGTAAAACATATATATGGCCCCTATGCTGCGAATCTTAATCATGTCTTGAAACATATTGAAGGACATTATATTCGCGGCTATGGCGATGGAACCAGCAAAGCTGACAGTGCTGAAATTTATGTACTACCAGAAGGTAGAGAAGCAGCACAAGCTTTTTTAGAAACAGTACCAGATGCTCAGGAGCGTTTAGAACGAGTCGGCAACCTCATATATGGCTTTGAAACCCCTTACGGAATGGAACTGCTAGCCACAGTTCACTGGGTTGCGACTAAAGAACCTAACCCAGCACAAGATAGTGAACAAGCGATCGCTTTGGTGCATGAGTGGAGCGATCGCAAACACAAACTATTTAAACCACAACATATCCGCAAAGCTTGGCAGCGTCTCCAACAGAGCGACCTCAAAGGCTACAATTTATAACTTTTTTTGTAAATTCTTGAATTGGTATGATACCTTTATAATCTGAGATTATGCTTACGTAATTGCACAGCCCCATGCCTTTAGCTGTTATTAAATTCTCTAGTGAAGACTGCGGAATTTGCCACAAAATGTCATTTTATGACAAAAAAGTGGCAGAGGAACTGGGTTTAGAATTTATTGATGTCAAAATGCAGGATACTGCTACTTACCGTAAGTATCGTCAGATTCTGTTGACGCAGTATCCAGATAAATCAGAGATGGGATGGCCTACCTATATTATTTGTGATTCTCCAGAAGGAGAATTTCAGATTGTGGGCGAGGTCAAAGGGGGCCATCCTAAAGGTGAATTTAGAAGCCGTCTGCAAGCTGTTCTAGATTCTAATTAAGCAGATCAAACGATTTGATTTCTAAGACAGGGCCGATCATGGCGATCGTCATGACATCTTCACGTACTTCGCCTGTAACTTTGGCTTTTTGTCCGGCTTTGAGTAAGCTTTTGTCAGCACCTCTAAGAATTTCGTAAGTAGTACCATCATTACTTACTAATGCCCAAGCGCCAGTACCAATATCACGGCGTTCTACTGTTCCTGTGACTATGATGCTCATTGGCAAAACTCCTTTGTTGTGAGAAAAAGGGGGACAAGGGAGACACGGGGGCAGAATTCTCCGCGTCACCGCGTCTTACCCTCTCCGTGTCTTTCAAGGCGTCACCGTGTCTGCTATTCTCCCTTGTTATGCTGATTGTTCTTCGTTTTTCACGGCTAAACGAGCTAAACCAAAACAAAGTAGAGCATTAATTATTAGGAAACTGCGAGCTAACATCCCACATCCTAAACCCCAAACGGCTGGATCTAATACTGCACTGACTCCTAAACAAGCAGCGACACCCAAGGATGAACCGATCGCAAACCATTTCCATTGCGGATGTCCTAGCAGTAATACTACTAACACTAGGGGAATGAGTACGCTAGCAAATAAGGGGTTTAAGGCGCTACTTCCTTGAATGGTGTTACCGAGTTCGGGTATGGAACTACCCAACAAGCGGAAGGGCCATTGTGGTAAGTCAAAAATGTAGATTGGTTTGAGGAAAAACAATCCAGAACTACCTGCAATTAAACCACCAAATAAACTCCAACCCCAGGTAAAGGGGAAATAAACCCGTAAAAACCAAGCCAACAGATAAGAACCCAATACCATCAAAATCTTAGGTAATAATGCTACTGCACCACCATCAATCCAAAAACCGGGGTTGAAATAGCCATTATCCCGCAACCAACGGAAAAAGTCTTGGAAGCTGATTTGTCCACGTATGGCGCGTTGGACTGCGGCCTCAGCACTTAGTTGTCCTGCACCATAGTAATTTAAATTGTCTTCCCCAATAACTCTGGCTGATTCTTTGAGGACTTGCAAAACTTCATTTGGTTCTTTGACTCCAGCAGCTTCGATGAGTGCTGCTACACCCGCAACATGGGGAGCAGCCATACTTGTTCCCTGTAAACCGAGAAATACGGCTTCACCAGTTTCAGGATCGATAGTTTCTTGCAATACTTTACCCGCATCACTACCACCAGGAGCAGAAATATCTACTCCAGCGCCAAAGTTAGAATAGGGGGCTTTTTCACCATCTGGCCCCAAGGCTGATACGCCGATGACGTGGGGATAACGGGCTGGATATGAAGCAGAATTTTGATTTTCGTTCCCTGCTGCTGCTATGATCACTACACCTTTTTTATGGGCATATTCGATCGCATCTTTCATCAGATGGCTTTCACCACTACCACCCAAGCTCATATTAATGATATTGGCGTCATGATCGGCAGCAAATTTAATTGCTTCGGCAATATCAGCAACAGTACCACCACCATAGCTACTGAGTACTTTTAAAGGCATGATATTAGCTTCGTAAGCAACTCCGGCTACACCATAATTGTTATTAGTAGCTTGAGCGATCGTACCAGCCACGTGAGTACCGTGTCCGTTATCGTCTTTGGCTTCTTCGGTGTCGTTGACAAAGTCATAACCTTTGACAAACTTTGTTTCTTCTAAGTCGCGCACCTGAGTCACACCACTATCTATGACTGCTACTGTGACGCCACTACCTTTAGTTTCCTTCCACGCACCAACAACACCAATGTTATGCAAATGCCATTGCTTGCTGTACATTGGGTCGTTAGGATCACTAGCACCAGTGCTAAACTGCTGATCTGGTACTTTGTCTTCATCTAATTGGGGAATTCTATAAATATAGTTAGGCTCAATAAATTCTGTTGCTGAAGCAATTTGAGATTTCCGCAGTTCTTTGAGCCGTTTTTTATCGCCTTCGATGATATAGACATTATCCTTGCCGGAGAATTGATTGTCTAATCGGGGTGTGACGTTGTATTGTTGAGCGATCGCTTGCAAATCTTGTTGCAATTCTTCTTTGGGAATATCTTCCCTAAAATCCAGCACAATCGTCTCAAATTCACCTTTTGCTGCTAGTCCCTGAAAATTTAGGAAACCAAACACCGCAGCACTTAGCCCGATGACAAACAAGCACAAAAATAAAACCTTTCTCATATTAAGTCATTACCGCTTTTTGCCAGTATGCTCATTACGATAGCTTATACAGTTCCTAAGTGACTGTATTTTGCATCATAGCTACACATAAGAAAATAGTAAAAGATGTAAAGGTTAAAAGGTAATGAGAAATAGATTTTCTTTTACTCTTGTTCCTTTAATTTAGATCTTGCACCTCGCACTGGCGATTATAAATCGCGGCTATACAAACTAAGTCCGCCTAGGCGGACTAACAAAAATTAAAGGGTTATAAACCCACGTAGGTGGGTTTTTTATGTGTAGCCGCAACTTCTAGTTGTCAGGCGCAATATCTCAGTTTAATTTGTTTTCCAAAAGTTCTTTTTTTCTGACTTTAGAGTTAAACCCATTATGGAACACGGTCTATTGTGGCTACCTTTGTTAGCAGCATTTTTCTGGTTAGCTTGGCAAGGTTCTCAAGAATATCAAAAAATTGAAGCTTATCGAACCTGGGCAGAGCAATTTGACAAGGCGAAGTACGATATTTACGCGGTACTCGGTCAAAAAGATAACTCAATTACTTGGGGAAAACCAACACCGAAAGGCCCGATTAAATTAGAAACATTTTCTTTGGAGAATGTTCAACAAATACGCCTTTTGGTGGATGAAAAAAATATTGATATGCAAAAAATTCCCGAAAAAGGTCGGACGATTGAGCTAGAATTTGTATTTCTTGAATCTGCAAACTCTGTGCGAGTTCCTTTTACAGAAATTCCTTTAGCAGCAGAATGGGGTAAATATTTGCAAAGTCAATTGAATCAGTAAACAGTTAACAGTGAATAGACCTCTTGCAAAAATATTTTTACCCCACCCTCAATACGGTTCGGTTAAGGATTTTTCGCATGATTTGGGAATGTAGAGACGTTGCAGTGCAACGTCTCTACAGGGTTTAAATGCCAATCGATTTGTCTTATCCGAACCGTATTGACCCCACCCTAACCCTAAGCGTAAACGCTTAGGGAACTAAATTTTCCCCCTGTGAACGGGGGGATTGAGGAGGGTTCATTCGACTTTTGCAAGAGGTCTAATATAGCATTTCTAAATCATTGAACAACAAGATCCCCGACAACTCCTGCGAAGTCGGGGATCTGACCTGTTAAAATCGGAACTAATTAAATAGATATAGAGTCGTAATTTATATAGAGTGCGATTAAAAGATGAGTTTTATAAATATTAATAATCTTGTTAAAATTACTGGCATTTTATTTATAGTAACTGCTTGCACTGCCCAAATTGATGATAATGCTCAGGCTGTCAAAAGTGAAGTCAAAAATTGTCCCAAGCCTGCGATTGTTCCTTTAGCTGTACCAGGAGAACAAGCAGATTTTTATGAACGATTTGATTTTCACATTCGTAATATTGTTGCTGATGCTGATACAGTGAAATTCCAAAGTCGTAATCAAGATTTTGTGTTTTGTCGAGGAAATAATAATTGGACAGTGCAATCAGGAAGTTTACCTGAGAGTTTAAAAACACCAACTTACTCAGATTATTCGCAAGATTTTAAAACAATTCAATTTCAAGGTCAAACTTATCAATATCGAGTTCTCAGAGAACCCTTAACACCAACAGTACCCAATCCAAGCAAAGATAAAGTATTTTTTGAGTTAATTACTCCTAATAGTAAACAACCTCAGCGACAAACACTATATACTCTCAAAGAATTACAACAAAAACCAAATATAGGTGTGCAACTAGGTTTACCACGAATTACTGCTGCTGTTATTCATAGAAACAGAATTTGGTGGTCAGTTGCGTTTGAACAAGGTGAAGGTAATGATGGAATTGCGACAATTGTTGGTTATGAACCACAAACAAATAAGTTTACGTTTATTAAACCGCAAGAGTTGCGATCGCATCAAATTACTGATTTAGTTGTCACAGGAAATACTAATAACCCCACGTTTTGGATGGGTACAAAAGTCAGTGGTGAGGGTAATCCCTATCTTGCTGCTAAAGGACTGGTTGCTTATCGTCCTAATTCCCAAAATCCCAATTCTGGAACTTTGACTTCCTACAATGTTTATAACAGCCCCTTGGTCGGAGCAATTCCTGATAAATTGAGATTGGAAAATAATCAGCTTTGGGTTGGTACGGGTAATGGTGTTTGTCAAATTAATCTAGAAAATATTGACAATCCTCAAAGTTGGTCTTGCTGGCGATTTGCAGCTATGGCTAAATTACCAAAATCTGGTTTAAAAACTTACAGTCAATTATCGAGTCAAACACCAGCTTTAACTTTATCTCCGACCCAAAATCATGACACAATAGAAGTACTTTGGTGGAGTCCAATAGATTTTAAAACTCGTAAAGGTCGTTACGAAGTTAAAACAACACAAGGCTTTACAGTCAAGCTAGATCAAGGTGCTAGTCGATATGAATTTGGACGAATTTTACCACAAGAAAAACCACTTGTATATTGGCCTGGTTTTGAATGGCACTGGAATGGAGAACATTTTGTACGAGGTTTTGATGAAGTAGCTTTGAATTACAGTGGTGGTGGCCCTTTCGGTATTGGTGTCACCTTTGGTACTACTGGTAATCAAAGAAATGCAAATGCGATTCGTGGTGATTTGGAATTACTTGAGATTTCAACAAAATCTACTAGTGTCAAATATTATTCTGGCTGGGTGGAGCAAACCAATTTGAATCCTTACTTAACAGTCTTACCGCAGACACAACCGCAAAACAAACAACCAAATCCTTTAGCTGCGATCGCCAAGCAATTATAGCGGCTTATTGGTAACTATGAGGTAATCTCAATTGCTGTTAACAGAATTTGATCTCCATCCAAGAAATTTGTGGGTGGGAGTTGGTTGTCAAAGAGGTACTTCACGAGAATTGATAGAAGCAGCGATCGCACATGTATTTGGAGAAAATCTACTTTCTCAAAGTGCGATCGCAGGTATTGCTACTATTGATACTAAAGCCGATGAAGTTGGTTTAGTGGAACTTTGTAGAGAAAACAATTGGCTTATTAAAACCTTTACTGCTGAAATTCTGTGTACAGTTTGTGTTCCTAACCCTTCCCAATTGATTCACAAACACATAAAAACTCCTAGTGTTGCTGAAGCTGCTGCTTTATGTGCATCTGAGTCTAAACATCTGTTAGTTACTAAACAAATTTTTCGTCGTGCGATCGACAATCAAAAGGATACAGTAACAATAGCTATTGCTCAACTGGAAAAGAACTTTAACAAATAAAAAGATAAAATTAAAAATAAAATACTCATCAATAAACTTAGGGACTTCACACCGATTTTCTTCTTTTTTGTTTTAATTTTTAACTTATGGGAGCATCCCAAATGTTCAAAAAACCCCCCTGCGATTGAAATCGCAGTCTCATAGCTAAAGTCTGCTTAAGCAGACTGCTTGGTCTATTTGAGTCGTATGAATACGACTTACTTTTTACTTTTTACTTTTTAGTCAACTACTCTTAAAAAATAATTAATTATACTAGAAACAATTGATAGTACAATTGAACCTAATAAAGCTGCGATCGGACCTTGAATTACAAAACCATAACTGGGAGTCAGAAAGCTGGCTAGCCATAAAGCAAATGCATTGATGACAAAGGAAAATAAACCGAAGGTCAGCAGGGTGATAGGAAAGGCTAATATTCTTAATATTGGACGAATGAAAGCATTGACAATCCCAATGAATACAGCACCAATTAAAGCTGTAACAAAACTATTTACCTTAAAGCCAATATCGAAATGTTGAAGAATATTAGCTGTTATTAGCAACGCAACAGCTGTTCCAAGCCAAGTTAATAAAAAGTTTTTCATACCCTGTTTAATTGTGATTTGTTTGTTCCTCTAGGATTTAGCTAAAATCAGTAGATGAGCATACATAAATAATAATGTGTTGTAAGCGATTCTTACTGCTTCAGACTTTAATATTAAGTGCCAAAGCGCATACTACAAACATTTCTATATTTTTTGTAGGTATAAAAATGTACTTTTTGATTTAAATATTGATGATGAATTATCTATAGTTAGTGACACTATCTCCGACAACTCTCAATACGGTTCGGATAAGACAAATAGATTGACATTTCAACCCACCAGAGACGCGATATATCGTGTCTCTACATAGTGACATACTCCCACACTGAATGAGTACATTACAGTGTGGGCTTCTCAGACA
>NZ_JCACKS010000097.1:0-8619 GCF_059505505.1 Pelatocladus sp.
TCTCATGATGTAATCTCTTTGTACTTCAATTTGAAGTGCGGAATGTGGGTTTAAACAATTCTCCATATTCCCGCGTGGGCAATATTTTTGAGTATAAAGTCGTCCTGGAGGAATTTTATTGATAGGAATTGAAGTCACTACAAAGCGAGTATCAACTTCTTTCTCGCTATACTCAACTTTGGCAACAACACGACGATTGCGGCTCCAACTATCTAGTGTTTGATAGTCCAGAGAACAGTACCAAACTGAGTTATGAACAAATGCTGCTGCATCATTTTTTAAATCTGGTGATGGAGGAAATAAGCTTTGAAAAAACTCAACTATGGGTTTAACTTTTCCTGAGTATTCTTGGGATGCACGATATTTTATTGATTGAGATAGCTGGATTAGACGATTATTTGGAGCAAGTCCAAATACATAATCAATTTCACTTTGATATTCACACCAACTCATTATATCGTCTCTCGAATATGCGCTATCTCCGCGAATAATAATTTTTACATCTTTCCATTTTGAGCGGATTATTTTTATTACTCGTTGTAATTCTTCTAGTCCTCCAGATGCTGGGTCTACGTTAGATGCGCGAAGTTTTGCTGCAAGTAAATGTTTACCACAGAAAATGTAAAGTGGAGCATAACAATACCCTCGATAATAAGGATTAAAAAATGTTTCTTCTTGATTTCCGTGAACTAAATCATCGGTAACATCTAAATCCAAAATTATCTGTCGTGGTGGCTTGTCGTAAGATTCTATAAATAGCTCAACTAGTAGTGTTTCTATTGCTGATGCATCATGTTCAATACGGTGATATCTACTATCTGCCCTTGATGATACATCTTCTGGACAATGCTCAAGCCGATTTAAGGTACTTTTTCCCGCCAAAGTAATTGATTCTTGTCCCGAATTGATAACTTTTCCAACCGCCAGCGAAAATATTGGATCATGACGTAAAGTTTCGTGGTCATTTATATCCTCATAGCCCATGATTAAGCCATATATTCTTTGTGCAATTAAGCTATTAACTGGATGCAGAATTTTATTTGGCTCTCGGTAGTCTTTGAAACATGCTGCCAGTCGTGATGTTATTTCTCTTTTTCTGTCCAGTTCCGCAATTAGTGTTAATCCGGCATCAGATGTTACAGGCTTACCATTGAAATTAACTACAACTGGACATGAATTCACTTGTTCAAATATGAACTGTTCCGGTATACAATCGTTTTTATTGGGGGTCATACTTAAAACTGCTGGAATCCTTTTAAAATGTACATTTTGGCAGTTTATGACCCCTATTTTTTAAAGTCTTGTGAGAAATCCGGGGTAAGCATACTGGCTTACAAACTCATACGGATATCATTCCATCCGACTTCTTTAAAAAAGGTCAAAACACTATCCAGTTTCAAAGAAAAGGTGGAGACAACTTTTTAATTCATCATGTCATTATCCATTGGCGGGAACTTGACCCATCATAAGTATTCCTGCGAGCGCTAAAAAAGGTGAGCAACTATGCCCACCTCAAAATTTCAAATGGAAAGTTTTACATTAATACTCAATAGACTTACAGCCTAATGCTTCTAACTTTACTTCCATATCTTCGTAGTTTTTACAGTGGAAGTATTGACGGTTTTTTAAATCAACAACATAGTAGCCTTGTTGTCCATTATAAAGCTCTAGCAATGTATTAAAAACTTCTTCTTGAGTTAGCCCAAAGTGTTCCTCAATTGAAGTGTGCATCGATTTAGCAGCTTCTATTTCCGATTCCTTTAGGGCTTTACCTACAGTCGGTACAATCTTTTCAATAAAAAAATCGTTGTCTTTTCTCCAGTAAGTTCTGATATGAAAAGGACGAGCATGAATTTTTTTAGTAGGTAATTCATCAAGAGATTTAATTATTTGGTATCTTTTGATATCCGCTTCCATAAAATCTCTACTAATTATAATTTGCTGCAATACTTATTATTTACCCCCACACAATACAAATGCAATGCAGGGGTAAATATTTTAATTAAGATTTAGACTTTGAATCACCCGAAGAACCATTACCCTTTTCGCCTTTATCTTCTGGCACAATCTCTTCTTTGTCTACCGGATGCCCAGAACTTTTTTCCATATACGCTCCCCCATCTAAAGGTACATATTCTTCTGCTGGATTGCTTTTACTAGCATCTCCATTATTTCCACTTTGACGTATACCACTCATAATTCAATTCCTAAACTACGACTGAGAGTAAGAAAGTGGTAGCAAGTTACTTACTACCACAAACGCTTCACTGTGCAATGAACGTATGCTGAGTTAACTTGACCCAGCATTCACCAATTTTTCTGCTCAAAGCGCCAAAAATTGAACTATCTGTACAAGCAGTTTAACCTTGTCCCTGCTTGAGCCTCGGTAACAACAAGTAACATTCGTCATAATTTAATAGCCCTCCTGTAGGCTGTCTTTACTACTACGGGTTGGGAAGTCCTCCGACGCTGGCACGTCGGGGGTGCACTTTGTTTAATCCCATTTGAATACTATCATTTATGGGCATATTTGGGACATATTGGTACCAAATATGGAATAAGGATTCCTAAATATTTGTGTTAATGGGGCAAATATGGGGCAATTTTGGAAAAATAGAAAGCACTCAAGATTATAAATTAAGGATATGAACCCCAAAAAGGATGAACGGCTTGCTATTCCGGCTCTTGGAGAGTATTACGATGACTTACTCTGCATAGATTCATGGATTAACGATCAAACTAAGGTTCAGCATGGAAAAAGCCTGCTTTGCTTAAAATTACAAGAGCAAGAACCAACGATTAAAGAGCATGTACAGTACCTAGCCAAAAAGCGGGGAATTTCTTTTGATGAAATGTGGTTTGCTATCCTCAGCAATAAAGCACAGCGTATGACCCCTAGTGAATTAGAGGAAATGCTCAAGTATAGACCAGACGAAGAGGGGTAGTTTTTCTTAGAGTCAAAGGCGATCGCACGGGTTGTAATTTGAGTCGCAATTGGAGTAGCGATCGCCCCATCTTTTAAATCGCTGTGATGAAGCGGGATGAGCCTATTTTTCTGTACCGTTGTGGTGGCAGAGTGCCGCCGCCGCCCGACGGGTATAAAAGCGCGGATGATGAGCGAACATCCATCGATGCGAATTTATCAATTGGAGATAAAGGATGATGGATGTGGGAGAAACTACAATTAAGCCACCATGCCTAAAATCAACAAGTGCGATCGCTGCGATCGCTTCCGCGTACCGACTGATAACTGTTAAAAGCTGATGACCACTGCACCAAATCAAACGCATCAACAAGTAAACGTCACTCCCAAACACGAATCAATTACAGGAGTAGTGGAACGCCTGACTTATTACTCTCAAGAGTCGGGTTACACAGTGGCGCGATTGCAACGTCCTGGTGCAAAGGAATTAACCACGATTACTGGCAGTTTTGCTGATATCCAGGCTGGACAGACATTGCAACTGGTGGGGTTTTGGCGCGAACATCCGCAGTATGGCCCTCAGTTTCAGGTTGTTAACTACAAAGAAACCAAACCCGCCACCTTAACAGGAATTGAAAAATATTTAGGCAGTGGTCTAATTAAAGGTGTTGGCCCAGTTACAGCTAAACGTATTGTTGCCCATTTTGGGCTGGAAACACTTGAGATTATTGAAAACCAAATTGAGCGCTTGAGCGAAGTTAACGGCATTGCATCTAAGCGCATTAATATGATTAAGAGCGCTTGGGAGACACAAAAAGCCGTTAAGGAAGTAATGGTTTTTTTGCAAAGTCATGGCGTTTCCACTACTTACGCAGTCAAGATTTACAAGCAGTATGGCGAGCAAGCGATCGCGATTGTGACTAACAACCCCTACCAACTTGCTGCTGATATCTATGGTATTGGTTTTCTCACTGCTGATAAAATTGCTCGTAACTTAGGAGTATCACCTGATTCCGAATTTAGATATCGTGCTGGTATCACTCATGTTTTAAGTGAAGCTGCTGAGGATGGACATTGTTATTTACCGCAAAGCGAATTAATAACGGGAGCGATCGCACTTCTTAAATGCGAATCCCACGAACCAACAACAGACGCTCTAGCACCAATCATCCAAAAAATGACTTTAGCTTCGGAACTAGTCAGAGAAAGTGCTAGTGATAAAACGTTACTTTGCTACAAACCTACTTTTTTCTACACTGAGCAAAATTTAGCCCAATTAATAAGCGATCGCATACTTGCTCCAATTAACCCCGATATAAAGCGTGTTCGTTTTTGGATTGAGCGGTTTACCCAAGCCTGTAAAATCGAACTTTCAGCGCAACAACAACAAGCAGTAGAGACGGCAGCCTATGGCAAATTCACGATTTTGACCGGTGGTCCTGGAACGGGGAAAACTTTCTGTGTCCGCACTATTACTTCATTGTGGAAAGCAATGGGTAAATCAATCGCCCTAGCTGCACCAACAGGACGAGCGGCACAAAGGTTAAGTGAAATGACGGGGTTAGAGGCAAAAACCATACATCGGCTATTGGAATTTGACCCCAGAACTCGCAGTTTTAAACGTGATCGCACCAATCCCTTACCTAAAGATGCAATTATCATTGATGAAGCCAGTATGCTTGATTTATTTCTGGCGCACTCGTTAGTAAATGCAGTGTCAGAAAATGCCCAATTGCTCTTGGTGGGAGACATTGACCAACTGCCATCTGTCGGGCCAGGGAATGTACTTGCTGATAGTATTAATTCGGGTAAAGTAAGCGTTGTACGCCTCACTCAAGTTTTTCGTCAAGCGCAAAGTAGTAGGATTATCACCGCCGCCCACCAAATCAATCGAGGACAGTACCCAACAATTGAACCTATTTCGGATAACCCCCAAACCGATTGTCTTTGGCATGGTGGCGGACATCAGCCAGAACACGGAGTACAGGCAATTTGTGAACTTATTGGGGGCTTGATTCCGACTCTTGGTTTTAACCCCATCACTGATGTGCAGGTACTTTCTCCCATGAGTCGGGGGTTGGTAGGAACTCGCAACCTTAATCAAGTACTGCAACAGCTAATTAATCCACTCAGCCCCGAAAAGGTCGAAATTACTAGGGGTGGTAGTACACTGCGAGTCGGCGACAGGGTGATTCAACAAACCAACGATTACAACCGCGAAGTGTTTAACGGTGATGTCGGGTTTATTACCAATATTGATACTGAAGAACAAGAAGTTACAGTACAATATGGTGAACGGGAAGTCAACTACGACTATGCAGACTTAAATGAAATTGCTCTGGCTTGGAGCGTTACTATACACAAGTCGCAGGGGTCTGAATACCCAGTGGTGATTCTGCCTTTGTACACCCAACATTACATGATGCTTAGTCGTAACTTATTTTACACAGGTTTGACTCGTGCTAAAAAGTTAGCGATTGTAATTGGCTCCAAAAAAGCAATTGGTATGGCTGTGCGTTCTGTTAACAAACAGCAGCGTTATACCCAGCTTGCTAAAAGATTGATTCAAGTGGACTTGAGTCCGTTGGAGCAATAAGTGCAACTATTGACAAAACCTCCTGAATATTTTGAGAAACATTAGAGAGGAAATCAAGATGAGTGAGTTTTTCCAATTCGTCAACGCTAACTTTATAAGCCCTCCAGTCATTATTTATTTCCTGATCGTTGGGAATGTTTACCGCAATAACACAGGTGCTGCTGGTAATACCGTTAAGTCCAGCGCCAGGGCGGTCTAGCACAACAACTATTTTCCAAATTGATGTGGGAATTGTCACTTACGGCATTGGTTTTATTAGGAATCTCCAAGAAATAAAAAGGATGGTCAACCTTATATATTTTCAGCACATCCAGGTATCTAGGAGTGGAGGTAGCAGCAAGGGTGTAAGTAGAGTAAATATAATTCATGCCTTCTTGAAACTCCCTTGCTGCCTCCTTTGCTCAGTTTTGCATACTTACGTAAAACTCCATAAATTCAATTGCTGTAACTAGGAGCATGGCTTACAAAATTGCAATTTTTAATATGAAGGGAGGAGTTGGCAAATCTGCTACTGCAACAAACTTGGCAGATGGTATCTCCCGGTTTAAGCACAAAAAAGTTTTGTTAGTGGATATCGATCCTCAGGGAACTTCAAGCGCTTCTCTTGGCATTGAAATTTGGAAATTGGAGACTCAATTGAAGGATGTTCTTCAGAGCGATTCTCCAAGCGAGCGAAAGCAACGCTTTAAGCAAGCAATCATTAAGGTATGTTCCCAGCAAGTTGATGTCTTGCCATCTAATATTTTGCTTGCAGTTGAGGAACTGCAAATTTCAGGATTACCTGGACGAGAGAATCTACTAAAACGAAGTCTGAGTGAGATTGATACTGAATATGACTTTATCTTGATTGATTGTCCACCTAATATTGGTGTGTTCTCAATTAACGCACTTAAGGCAAGCGATGGCGTTATTGTCCCTGTGGATATGAGTTACGTTGGGCTACTGGGAGTTCAAGGGGTTGAATATGCTTTTAATCTAGTTAAGAATTTTTTAGACCATGAAGTCAATGTCTTGGGTGTACTCGCCACCAAATTTGACGGGCGGCAAAAAATCAGCAAAGATGTATTGTCATCTTTGCAAGAGCATTTTCAAGAACATATGTTCAAAACAGTAATTCCTACAACTGTACGTATTTCTGAAGCTCCTAGCTTTGGGATCTCCATTTTTGAACATGACCCAAAAGGTACAGGAGCAAAAACATACAGAGACTTGATAAATGAATTAATGAAACGCATTTAGAATTTCATAAAAACTACTTAACTCTACCTTCAGCCACTTATTCGTAATACAATCTCCAATTCTTACATTGAAGCGAGAAGAGAGGACAACTTCTATTTATTAAGGAAGTCCAATAAATAAATCACCCAGCTTTTGGATGAGGCTAGGCTAATTTGCCAGCCCAGATGAAACCCTTGAAAAATATATAAATCTTATAAATAGATTAATACAGCGCTTGCTAATTTATTTTTGGCAAGGACTTAACTCGCTAGCT
The DNA here is from genome assembly GCF_059505505.1 of Pelatocladus sp. Lineage (NCBI taxonomy): Bacteria > Bacillati > Cyanobacteriota > Cyanophyceae > Nostocales > Hapalosiphonaceae > Pelatocladus > Pelatocladus sp. The sequence continues at coordinate 7,012 of NZ_JCACKS010000097.1, forward strand.
TCCAAATAAAGCCTTAATTCAATCTATATAGTATAGTATCGTTCCAACAACGTTGTCGGAAAACTATCCAGGAGTTGTAAGTTTCTATGTCTAAACGAGGTCTCGGCAATAATCCCTTCAAACTTGGCTCCACAACGAGCATTTTTACTCCAACAGAACTGACTAAAGCAAACGCTGAGAATTCTACACTTATTGACATATCGAGGATTCAACTACCAACTCAGCAAACTCGTAGCTACTTTGATACCCAAAAATTGCAGCACTTAGCTGAGTCTATTAGAGCATATGGTATCTTAGAACCATTACTAGTTCGCCCTCTCTCGGATAATTACTATGAGCTAGTAGCAGGAGAACGCCGTTATCGGGCAGCACAAGAAGTTGGACTGAGTGAAATTCCCGTAGTCATTCGTGAAATGACTCAGTTGCAGGCAATGGAACTGGCACTCATTGAGAATTTACAGCGAGAAGATCTCAATCCCATTGAAGAAACAGAAGGTATTATTGCACTTTTGGCTACTAAGTTGAATGTTCCTTCTACAGAGATTCCTCAGTTACTACATCGTTTGGCAAAACGGGGTTCTGACAACGTTGTCCCAAAGGAGTCAACATTAGAGGTAGTAGAATCCATCTTTGCTTTAGTTGGCAAGATCAGTTGGGAATCCTTTGCTAGTCATCGTTTGCCTTTACTAAACCTGCCACACTATATTCTAGAAGCACTTCGCTCCGGAAAAATTGAGTACACAAAGGCGAGAGCGCTGGCACGAATTAAAGACCCAGTTTTGCTAGACCAACTTTTAAACCAGGCAATTGCAGAACAATGGTCACTTAGTCAAATTCGTGCAGCTATTCATGCTCATACCCAACCGATTCAGTCAGAAGAAATCGCTGCTTTAAAACAACAATTCAATCAAGTTTCTAAAATATTGAAATCATCCACAATATGGGCAGAACCGGAAAAACGTCAGCGACTACAGCAACTGCTTGCTGAACTTCAACAATTAGCAAAAGGAAACACATGAAGTCTCAGATCCCTCAACACCAGCACCCATAGGAAATTATCGACTGTATTACCTTAGATACATACCTTTTCAGTTCACGCAAACATATCAAGATCAACATCTATTGTCGTTTCATCGTCTGGTGTTGATATCTCCTCAACTGTTGGTACAGATATTTGAGGAGTAAACTGGCTATGTGGTAATAAACCTCTTTTGTAATCCCAATAAAAATTAATCATATGGTAGAGCGCATCAATAAAATTTTCGCCTCTGTGTGCTGCTACTGCCCGAACTATTTCAGCTCATCTGTGATAGGTTAAAAGTGCGTACTTTTTGTCAATACCTCCAAGGAATGATTAAAAGATTTTTGACAATGATAATCGTTGAGAGGGTAGGAGTGAGATTCGAGCGACGCTCGAATCTCACTTTTCTAATTTGATTATCATTATTAATAAATAGAAAAAATCTAAATTTGTACTGCGATCGCCAATCTTGAATAAAACGATTTCAGGATAAATAGGTTATTGTTAGGTCGCATAAGGATGTCAAACTAAGTGTATCGGCTCAATAATTCGGGGTAGGCAGTGATTCAAGCTGCCACGACCAGCCT
>NZ_JCACKS010000098.1:0-8581 GCF_059505505.1 Pelatocladus sp.
GGTAAACAATAACTCTACTACGGAAAGCCCTCTTTATTTTGGCGAAGGTATTGACAACAAGCAAGTATTTGAACAACGTTATAAAGTATTTGCGACAGAACCGAAAAATGTGGGGCTGGCAGGAATGCTTCGTCCTTACTCCTCTGAAACTTTGATGATGAGCTTGCCCTGATTCCCGCCGTTGAAGAGCTTGTTAATCGTCTGGGGAGCGTTCTCAAGACCATCAATCACATCGACACGGTACTTAATCTTGCCTTGAGCGTACCACTGACCTAACTCTGCTAGAGCTTCCTGGGCGCGGTCGAAATAGTCGAGGACAATAAATCCTTCGAGCTTAGCCCGCTGAATCAGGATGTTGACAAAATTGTATGGTCCTGGCACTGGTTTGGTCGCATTGTACTGAGAGATTAGACCACAAAGGACAATCCGCGCTCGGAGGTTGATCAGGCTTAAAACAGCATCGAGGATTTCACCCCCGACATTCTCGAAGTAAATATCGATCCCGTCCGGGCAATGTTGCTGCAAGCTTTCGAGGACAGACTCAGTTTTATAGTTGATAGCGGCATCAAAGCCAAGCTCGTCTTTAAGCCAACGGCATTTTTCTTCGCTACCCGCAATCCCAACGATGCGACACCCCTTGATTTTTCCGATTTGCCCCACGAGAGAACCAACGGCTCCGGCTGCTCCAGAAACTACAAGCGTTTCACCAACTTTGGGCTTTCCTATATCCAAAAGACCAAAGTATGCCGTCATACCAATAAATCCAAAAAGTCCCAAGTATGCTGTCAGTGGAATAGACGGGTCTTTTGGGAACTTAGATAAGTTAGTACCGTCGGTGACTGCATAGTCCTGCCACCCCAGAAGCCCCTGAACAAAGGTTCCCTCTGGGAAGTTGGCATTGTGAGATTGCTCGACGACACCGATGCCGAAACCCCGTATCACCTCACCAATGGCTACAGGTGGGAGGTAATTTTCTCCCTCGTTTAGCCATCCTCGGTTTGTCGGATCGAGAGAGAGATAAATGTTGCGGACGAGGATTTGTCCTTCTCCTAGAGTGGGTAAAGGTTCCTGCCTCCATGCAAAATTCGATTCTGCAATTAAACCTACGGGACGCGAGACAAGCCGCCACTGCCGATTCACCTTTGTTGCCATTTGAAATTCCTCCTGCGTTTCTATGCAAATCCGATCAGTAATAGTGTTGCTAGTCACGTCCTGCCACAATAATCTTTTCGGCTAAACCGACAGGGTTAGAAAACATCACCTCATGACTACCGGGCATTTGCACGAGCCGAAATAGCCCTAAGCGGCTAGACATTTTGGGATGCCAGCCCCACTCGCCTTGCGGTAAAGCAGTGTCTTCCGTACAGTAGAGGTAACTTTTAGGAATGGACAATGAGTAAAACTGCTGCAAGTCCAGCTTGTCAAGGAACGGTTGATAGGGTTCTGGCGATAATTGGGCGTAACTGGATTTAGCCAGTTCGAGGTCAGCGTCGTTGAGAAACGCTTCTCGCCAAATATCAAAAGGTAGCATCAGCGTATTATCATCCGATTCTCTCGCTAGCTTGTCGAATAATGCTTGAGAGTCGGGTGGGATGTTATCTGTGAGGCTGTCACCATCATTCAAGACAAAGGCATTGAGGAAGATGAGTCGGCGAATGCGTTGCCTTTGGCCGGCGAAGCCATTGCTAATTGCTTCGGCAACTTTCGCAATAATTGTCCCGCCGAAGCTATGTCCTAACAAGACGATATCCGTTAAGTCTTTGCTAACAATGTAATCAACGATCGATTGCGTACATTGAGCATGGTTAACGTTTTTGTTTACGCCTTTCCCATGTCCGGCGATCGTAGGAGCAAAAGCCTGATGTCCTTTTGCTTCTAAATGATCGATAACTGCTTTCCAAGCAGAGCCATCATGCCACGAGCCATGAACTAAGACAAAAGTTGACATAGAATTCCTTTAGATGCAATCTAAAAATCAAGCTTGTTTGTTCTCTCTTGAAATGGATTAGTTTGCTGTGAGTCCACCATCAATAATCAAAAATCAACTCACTGTGAATCCTGGATGCGACTCACTTTTACCTCCTATTTTTTCTCTACCCATGTTTTTAAGGCATGGTTCATCTCCTCAAATCCTTGCCTGATCTTCGTATCGATCTCCTGCCACAATAGAGATACAAGTAAACCAGTGTATACTTCGCGGTTGAGCAATCGAGTTTGACTCTCTCCCAGTGGCTCGATCTGGAAGTGATGCTCTGCATCGAAAATACCAGGTAGCAGTAATTTTCCAACCCAACAAAGCTCATGTTCTGGTTTTAGATCCAAAATGACCGGGTGAGCCGTCATTTCTCTTCCGCCAGGGGGTTGGATGAATATCTCTAACTGTTCCCCTTGCTTTGCTATCCCGCGAATCAAACGAATGAAGGGATTCCACTGACTGTAGCGACTGAAATCCGTTAATGCCTCCCATACAACATTCGCTGGTGCATCAATCTCGATGTTGGTGTTAAGTTCTTTTGCCATAAAACCGTCTCCTTGAAAAGATATTGTCAACTTAATCAAAGCTTGAAATAGATAGCAATGAAGTGAATTTGGGCGTGATTGCTCCCTCTTTTACTTTGGGTGTTCGTTCGTTAATCTCTATCAACTTGCTAAGGGTTGTCCGGTGATGTAGCTAGCAGCATCAGAGCAGAGAAACACAACCGCCTGAGCAATTTCTTTGACCTGACCGACGCGCCCTACTACTTTTGCACCCGCAGCACCGAAAGCGATCGCCGTTGCTCGACCAATTCCTGTTGTTCCTCCCGTGACTAAGGCCACTTTATCTCGAAGGATCATTGTGTTTTCCTCAGCATTACTCTTGTTGTATCGATCTAAAGTGTACTGAGTTCCAACGCTTAACTTCTTTCAAATTCTTACAATACCTTGTCAGATTCTTATGGGATTAACGAACCTGCTTTGGAGTCATTCCAGTGAGGCGCTCAACCTGTTGGGTCAAATGGCTTTGACTGGAAAATCCAGTTCGAGAAGCGATGTCGGCGGTTGCTAGACTCGACATCGCTTCAAAGTACCCGTTCAGACCACCTAATTACTCGGCAGTAAAATTTCAGGTGTTGCCGAAGGCATCCGTCAGAGCAATAGGATTCCAATATTCACTGTAGTAGACGATTTTGCCATTCTTGACTTTGAACTGACCGACATAATCTTGCTCATACCGGCGGCCTGTCGAAGGAACGTGAGCTGATGCATGCAGCTCAGCCCAGATAACATCGGGGTCTTCCGTCCGATATTTACGGACATTCGAGAACGTCAAGTTCTCCATGTCAACGAGCGCCGTTTTGATGTGGTTATACATGGCAGTTCTGCCTCGTTTTTGGTCCGGATAGCCCAGAGAGGGCGCATACGGAAAGTCCACAATGACATCCTCAGAGAGCAACTCTGCCCAAGCTTCGGTATCTGTGGCCATCAATGCCAGGTGAGCATCGAATATGTCTTCGACTGTATTTAGATTTGATTGCATTAAATTATCCTCCATTGATTGACTTGAAGTTTATTTATGACTAGGGTTGTGTTGTAAGAATTGTTCTTGGGTCAATTCTTCCACTTGGCTGGCTGGCGCTACCAACTGCCGACTAATGCTTGAATTTTAGATTGTGCTTCGTCTAGCCCACGTTTTTGTGCCTCGTCTCCCAGATCTAGACCATTGGCATGAATGAACTGAATGTCAGTCACACCCATGAATTGAAAAGCATACCGAAGCGCAGGTTCCTGACAATCCCATCCTTCGTAAGGAGAACCTGCTCCAAACTCAACGCCTCGTGATGTGATGAACAAAACTTTTTTACCGTTCGCAAGTCCTTTGACTTGACCATCCTCCTCCGTGAATGTGCGACCTTCGCGCACCACTTGATCGATGTATGCTTTGAAGTTGGACGGAATGCTGAAGTTGTACATCGGCACGCTGAACACACACCGATCAGCCGCCAAAAACTCATCCACTAACTCATCAGAAAACTTCAGCAGTTCAACCATTTCTGGAGTTAGTGCCTCTGGAGGAGTAAAGACAGCCGCAATCCAGTCTTCGGTGACGTGAGGAACTGGCGTTTGCCTTAGATCGCGATAGGCGATCGCGTCATCAGGATGTAAGTCTTGCCACGCAACTATAAACTCCTTTGCCAACTTGCGAGATTTGGAGCGATCGCCACGCGGACTTGAATCAATATGCAGAATGCTTGCCATATTGCCTCAACCAGAAACTTCAATTGCCATCTAGATGGTAAGCCAGCAAGCAGAAGTTGTTTCGCGTTCTATCTCGCGTCTACCGGAGAACACTACTTTTGCACCCGCAACACCTAGGGCACGCCGCTTTGCAGATACCGCAAGGGTCACTGTGGTTCGACCAATGCCCGATGTTCCTCCCGTTACTAAAGCCACCTTATTTTCAAGCATCATGATAGTTACCTATTATTGTGAATGGTTGTGCCGCTTGCATTAAAAACTTTACTACCGTTCAGAGATCGTCAGAGGAACCTGCTATGGAACACGACGCGCACCTTTAATTAAATCCGCTGCCTTTTCGCCAATCATGATGGTCGGTGCGTTCGTATTTCCTGTCGTGATGATGGACATGATCGAGGCATCGACCACTCGCAATCCTTGTCAATCCAGTAAATCGCCTAGAAACCACCGATTCAGAACTGCGATCGCAAAAAGATATCTGCAAGGGCAGATCGGGGATTAGCTTGCTGTATATCCGCCATCAATCGCTAAGGGTTGTCCAGTGATGTAGCTGGCAGCATCAGAGCAGAGAAACACAACCGCTTGAGTAATTTCTTCTGCCTGACCAATGCGACTCATCGGAATCATCGCTGTAAAATCATCAGCCGTGATGCCCACTTTCTGAAAGACACGATCAAGCATTTCAGTCGTAGTGCCTCCAGGATTCACCGCATTAATCCGAATGCCTTGCTTGGCATAGTCAAGCGCTGCCGATCGCGTGAGTCCCATGACTGCATGTTTGCTGGCGGTATAAAGTGAGTTTCCTGGAAATCCAACCAAACCTGAATTTGACGAGTTATTAACGATCGCGCCAGATCCTTGACTCAGCATGTGCTGAATTTCATATTTCATGCACAAAAACAATCCCCGGATATTAATCGCCATCAGGTTGTCAAAATCTTCAATCGATTGTTCGTGCAGAGGTTTAAAGAATCCCTCAATGCCTGCATTATTGAAAGCACAGTCGAGCCGTCCGTAGGTTGCAACTGTTTTTTGCACTAACGCTTTGATATCTGCTTCACTGCTGACATCTGAATGGACGTATAAACATTCAGCGCCCGTTTCACGAATCAGTTTGGCAGTTTTTTCTCCTTCTGCATCGCGTCTGCCTGAGAACACTACTTTTGCACCCGCAGCACCGAAAGCGATCGCAGTTGCTCTGCCAATTCCTGTCGTACCTCCAGTGACTAAAGCCACTTTATCTTGAAGTATCATTGTGTTTCTCCTTCTGAGCTAACGACGCAATGTTGTCTTTTAGGGAGTGGTAAAACGCTCACACTGAATCGCCTCAACGTTTCGTACATACTTCAGCTTAGGAGCAAAGCCAGAGGGACAGACGACGTATAGTCTATCCTGAGGTTGGCTAATGATTAAACGGTAGGCGGGTGGAAGATTTTCCGAAGAACTCTTAATGGTTTCAATTCGAGGAATGATTTGTGGATACACTTGAGCCAGAGATGGAAAACCGAACAGCAAGAATACGCCAGGTAGGACTGTTGCTGAGATGGTTAGCGGAAAGCGTTGGAATTTTGAGAGAATCTTCTTCATAAGAAATCTCCTCATTAGTTCATTGTTGATTTGTTAGACAGTTGTTTGTGCGATCGCTGTAATACCGTGTAATCAAAGTAACTTTGCGCTTCGCCTTCACGGGTAGCCAAGCGAATCTCGATCGACTCACTGTGAATTGACTAGAAAATTTCCTATTTGTCAACTCTATATAATCGGTGTCGTCAGCTTGTACCGGATAAGCTTGTTTTAATAACTCAGCCACCTCTTGCGCGATCGCAATGAGTGCATGATTAACTGAGGAGTCACTAAAAGAATCAGCTTGGGTTGTAATCTCAAAATGCTCAGAATCATTCTTGCCTTGTAATGGTAAGTGTGTCATAGAACTATCCCTGATGAACATTGACTTGCGATAGTAAGTACTTAAGCAGAATTAATTACACAAATTGTTTCTCTGTTCCCTGTTCCCTCTCTCCACGAATGAATTTAATTTTGCACGACTACTTATGGCAATCAGTAGCTCACTTAAGCGCTGCTGTTGCCTCAATTTCAACCAATGTTTCTTTTGAGGCGAGTGAGGCAACACCGATGCCAGTAAGAGCTGGGCGCGACTCTCCCAGATATTGCACGAGAATCGGCATGATATCCCCCATAAATTCTCCAAGTTCACCCCGAACGTAGATGCGAAGGTTGAGCAGATTCTCTATGGAGCTTCCCGATGCATCTAGAACAGTGGTTAGATTAGTTAGCACATTCTTTAGTTGCCCCTCGACGGTATGGCTTGAAACTTGGTGGTTCATGTCCCAGTCAACCTGACCAGAAATGTAAACGGTAGCCGTTGCGGTATCGGTAACCGCTTTGGACATCCCGTGTGGTCTTGCATCATAGAGTTCTGGTGGATTAACAAGTTGCTTTCTCATGGTTTTTCATCCTTCTCAACGCGATCCTCTTTACTCAAATAACTGTTGACCCTTTAACCTGTCTCCACTGAGAACCTTCAGCGTAGCCTTTCCGATAGTAAAGAAAAATACTGAGCAACCCGTGTTGCAGGGGTGAAAGGTACTTGAGGGAGCCATTTCTCCAGCCGATGCAGTAGAGCTTGTATAGAAATCCCATTCGCTGAATATGCATTGCACAACTCCAATTGCTAGATTTTGAAGCGCATGTTGTCATTTCGCTGCCTCAATTGGCTTCAGTACAAAATCAAACTCGGCTGTGTGAGAGGGCTGATGCTGCGCCTTTGCATCGGCTGACTCATGCTTTTGCAGTTTGAGAATGTTAGTTCGCACGGCAAAAGTTGTGTCTGCATCAAGCTGAGGCGCACCATCAATGAAAACTTGAGTCGTCAGCGGCAGGTAGCCAGTTGCACTCAGTTTGAAATGGATGTGAGCCGCCCGCCAAGTGTGTCGTCCTAAAAGCCGCAACACCTCACCGCAGGGGCCGTCGGCTGGCACATCGTATCCGCTGGGTACAACAGTTTCAAAGCGATAGTTGCCGTCACGGTCGGTGTGGAACTTCCTCTTTGGATAACTTTTCGGACAGTACGGGTTTGTGTATTGACTTCAGTAATACCATACTCAGTGCTGAGTGCTGAGTTCTGAGTGCTGAGTAAGAAAAAGAGTACGAGCGCACTTTGGCACTATGGTAAATGCCCCGCCCCTTGTGGGCGGAATCTTATAATCGGGAAAAGGTTGATACCCCGATGCCACTTGCTTTATGCCGGGAAACCCGTCCACCCTGCGGGTGACGCTCGAGGACTCGCTAACGCTGCGCTAACGACGGGAACCGGAGCCACTTCCTCCACTTGGGGAAACCCCAAGTGGAGGAAGTGGCATCCAAGACGAGGGCTGCTTCACCGCAGTGGCTCCCCCTCGTGGGCGGTCTTTTAACTCAGCACTCAGCGAGAAGTTGCGTGCGGGGGTTCCCCCCGTTGAGCAAACTTCGGTGACTCGGAACTCAGCACTCTTCATTGGCTCCTACACTTATTTGCAAGCGCTAGCGCGATCAATTAGTGCGTTTGAGGGCAAGTTCGGATCGAGTGCCTTACGCGCACTGTCAACGCCTACAACGGGTAACTTACTAGGATCGAGCAAGCCGATTTGAACCAATACACTCGCCTGATCCCAGTAGATGTGTTCGTGGGCTAGCTTGTCGTCGCGGAACTGAACGATCGCTACCACTGCTACTTCAACCCTTTTCCCTGTCGGAGCAATGCCAGGTAGCATCCAGTCCATTCGGGTGGTATGAGTGAACTTAGCCACCATTTCATCGACAAGCCGATCGGTTCCAATCGTGCGCGAGATTGGGGTCAGCTCCATGTCCTCTGGCATCTGTGGAATGAAGTATTTGGAATAAAACTCGCGCAGTGCTGGTTTCCCTACTCCCCCAGTCATTACCGGAATGTCGTTAACATAAGCATCCTCAACCATCGTGTCAAGGGTATCTTCAGTGTTGTGAGTGTTAAACTCGTGCCGCAGATGTTCGTCCCAGAGTTCTTGCAAAAACTTCTGGGCTGGTGTCAGGTTGGGGGTTGCCTGTACATTTGCTTGTTCGTTTATAGTTTGCTGTTTGTCCATGTTGGTGTATGTTCCTGATTTATGTAGTGAGGGCTAGAGCGGATAGACCCTTTTAGTTAGTGTTCTTTCTTTGTGGTTAAGACTCCTGAAACATTCAACATGTAAACCCTTCAGGTAAAGAGCAACAAATCTAGAACACCACTAAGAAAATCAACGACTGCATTTTTAGCTAGTAAACATCTCCAAAATAGTATATTTTGTGGTAAAAGAACGTCAATAGAAGT
>NZ_JCACKS010000099.1:0-8419 GCF_059505505.1 Pelatocladus sp.
GCTACTGAAAGCCCACACTGTATTCGGTACTCCGAATCAGTGTGGGTAGTTTACCAGTAAGTTCATAAATCAAACCGAATTTCTATAGCAGTGACATAAGTAAGTCAGCGAGAATAAACATAATTATGTTACGAAAAGTAAACAATCCTAAAATCCTTACCAATAGACCTCTTGCAAAAATATTTTTACCCCACCCTAACCCTAAGCGTAAACGCTTAGGGAACTAAATCTTCCCCCCGTTCACGGGGGGATTGAGGGGGGTTCATTCGACTTTATTATTTATAATCGAGGTGCTTGATGAATATTTTTGTCACAGGTGGTTCAGGCTTTCTTGGCAAGAGATTAATTAAACGTTTAATTAGTGACAATCATGATGTTACAGCTTTGGCTAGGTCTGATTCTGCACAGAAAACCATTGAGCAGTTAGGCGCAAAAGTTATTAAAGGTAATTTAGACAATATTAATGAATGGGAAGCGCAACTATTAGGACAAGATATAGTGATTCATTGTGCCGCACCAGTTGAATTTTGGGGTTCCTGGGATAAGTTTTATCAAGAAATTACTCTGGCTACAAAAAACTTACTAATTGGTGCTAGTAAGATGAATGTGAAAAAATTCATCTATATTAGTTCCGAATCAGTTTTACAGGATGTCTCTCCTTTAATTGATATAGATGAGACATATCCCTATCCAGCAGAACCTAATTCCTACTATGGCAAAGCTAAAAAATTAGCTGAAGAAGAAATTTTAAACTTTTCTACAGATATGAAATGTATTATCCTGCGTCCTACTTATATTTGGGGCAAGGGTGATAAGACTCCACAAAAATTAGCCGAAAAAGTTAAGTCTGGGCAATTTTTATGGATAGATAACGGTGAATGCGTAATTGAGACAGTTCACGTAGATAACTTAGTAGAAGCAATTTCTTTAGCGTGTGTCAAAGGAGAAAATAAAGAAATATATATAGTTACCGATGATGATCCAATAACTGTTAGAGATTATTTTACTAAACTTTTCAAAATTAATGATATAAAACCTCCAAAAACTAATTTACCAAGTTTTGTTGTTAATGTTTTGGCAAATTTTGTAGAAGCCATCTGGAAAACACTAAATATTAAAACTGTACCTCCTCTTTCTCGGTTTGAAATTTCTTTTGTGGCTATGCCGAGAAAATATAATATTTCTAAAATTAAACGAAAATTGGGTTATAAACCTATTATTTCAAGAGAAATGGGGTTGCAAGAAATGATGAATAGTTAATTTTTTGTTGTTATTTAATCAATATAAGGACGAAAACTACTACAAAAAAGTTTTTTACTAATAAATTGAAAATTTAGAGGGCTTAAGCCCTCACTACAAACTTGTATTGAGGTAAATTTATGAAACGTGAAATACCACTTTATACTTTAGAAGGTGTGAAGAATGCAGAAGTTTCTACACATCAATTTTCTACAGAAGATATGTTGGGACTCAGTATGTTACGCTTCCAACGTGCAACTTCTGATGATGTAGTTTTGATTATTCACGGTCTGACTACATCAACTGATATGTTTATCATGCCTGAACATTACAATCTCGTGCAGTATTTGTTGGACAACGGGTTTGGTGATGTTTGGACTTTAGACTATCGGATGAGTAATAGACATTCGTATAACTTGCAGATGCATCGGTACAACATGGATGATATTGCGCTGTTTGATCATCCCGCAGCGATCGCCAAAATGCGCGAACACATAGGCGATCGCCGCATCCATGTGATCTGTCATTGTTTGGGTTCTGTATCCTTTGTCATGAGTCTATTTGCCAAAACGGTCACGGGTATTTCCAGCGTGATTGCTAATAGTGTGGCATTAACTCCACGTGTGCCTAACTGGTCGCAAGTTAAATTAACTTTTGCACCTTTCTTGGTGGAATATGTCTTGGGAATTCCTTATATAAACCCCCAATGGAGTGAAGATCCAGGTTTGACAAAAGGCAAAATTTTCTCTAAAGCTGTTTCCGCATTTCACCATGAATGTGATGTCCCAGCTTGCCATATGCTGAGTTTAATGTGGGGAACTGGTTGGCCTGCATTGTATAGTCATGAAAATCTCCATGATGTCACCCATCGTCGAGGTGGCGATTTGTATGGTGGAAATGGGTTACATTACTATCGCCATGTCCGCAAAATGGTGAAAAACAATAATACAGCAGTCAAGTTTGAGCCAAATAATCCTAAATATGATCGCCTACCGAATAATTATTTTGAGTATGCAGAGGAAATTGCAACTCCTGTTTTATTCATGACGGGCGATCGCAATCATGTATTTACTGATTCTAATATTGTCTGTCACCAAAGACTTGAGCAAATTGTACCAGGCAAACACGAACTTCATGTATTTCCTGGTTATGGACATCAAGACGTATTCATGGGTAAAAACGTCCACGTCGATATTTTCCCTAGACTGCTGCAATTTCTAAATAAGCAACGGTCATTAAACCAAAGTACAGTCGCAGCTGGCTAAGACTAAGTAAAGTCAGCACAAATAAAGTTAACTCTTAAGAAACATCTTGCATCAGCTTTTCATCCCGCCAATCAATAAATTTATTGGCTAATAGCTAAAGTCAGATTTATCTGACTAGAAAAGTGTTTGAGTCCGTTTTAACGGACTTATGCTATCAGCCTCACCAATTAATTCTGAGGCGGGATACGGGGTTGGTGCAAGATATCAGTTAACTCGTTGGGGTCGTCATTGGTCATTCTCCCTTGTCCGCGATCCCCAATCCCCAATCCATAACAACTAAAAAAAGGAAATTATATAATGAACGACCTGACACCATTTCCAGAATCATTTATGTTTGGTGTTGCTTCTGCTGACCACCAATGCGAAGCTTATGATCCTAACTTTGAAGATATTCGCGATGTTTGGGAACGTCGTCGTGCTATGACGCTACGGGGTCAGGCTACAGATTTTTGGAACCGCTATGCTGAAGATATTGCGCTAGCTAAATCTCTTGGTTGCAAGATGTTCCGTTTTTCTCTTGCTTGGTCGCGCATAGAACCAGAACCAGGACAATTTAGTGATTCAGCTTTTGACCACTATCGCCAAATCATTGAAACCATCCGTTCTCATGGTATGGAACCGATTGTCACTCTACACCACTTTACTCATCCTTTACATGTGGAAAAACGCGGTGGTCTGATTGCCAAGGATTTTCCCACGATTTATGCCAGTTATGCCACAGAAGTTGCTAGGCGTTTAGGTAATTTAGCCCGCTACTGGGTTACTTTTAATGAACCGAGTCAATTAATTTACGGTTACGTCAAACCTTGGTGGGAACGGTCTTATTTTATGCCTCCTGGGCTACCTCGTGGTGCTTCCATGTCAGAACAAATGTCATCAGTGGGTGATTTGATGCGGAATTTGTTCATTGCTCATACTAGAGGTAGAGCCGTTCTCAAGCAATTTAACCCAGATGCTCAGGTCGGAGTTAATCCAATGTTACTAGGTTTACCTCTGTGGTTACAAAAAATTGCGGATTCCAACGTCACTCGTCTTCGCAGCAAAAAAGATTTAATTGATCAGGGTAAGCGTTTTACTGAGCGGGCTTTGCTAGAAAAAGGAGAGGTAGATGTAGTGATTGCTACGCTCACCGTGAGCCAAGAACGGGAAGAACAAGTGGCATTTTCCGAGGTTTACTATCTAGCAGGTGAAGTTTTACTTGTGAAGTCCCGGAGTCAAATTCAAGAATTAAATGATTTCGCCGGGAAAAAAGTAGCAGTTGTTAAAAGCACGACAGCTGAAACTAATATCTACGCAATGCTACCTAACACCGATGTAGAGGTGTTCCCAGATTATGAAGAGGCCCTCAGAGCCTTGGACTATGATCAAGTCAGTGCAATCTTGGCTGACGATGCCATTTTGTTAGGAATTATCCAACAGCATCCAGAAGAGTATCGATTTGTTAACCACAGATTGACACAAGAACCTTATGCTGCTGCTGTAGCGAAAGGCGATCGCTTTTTACTCAATGCTGTAGATCAAGCAGTGCGTCGCTTCAAAGAATCCGGAGCTTGGTCACAAAGCCTTAACGATCATTTCCCTGGTCAAGCGATCCCAGAACCACCGAAAATGGGTAGACGTTCGACTTTGGGGGATATTACTGGTAAAGATAGGCTAGAAGATGTGGAGAATTCGCTTGCTAAAGCAGGAACAGCGTTACGTCGTATTCAAGATCGAGGTTATTTGATTATTGCAGTCAAAGATAATATCCCCGGTTTTGGCTATCGTGATCCGAAAACAGGTGAATTTAGCGGTTTAGAAATAGATTTGGCGCGGACAGTTGCAGAACAAATTTTTGGCGATCGCACCAAAGTCCAGTTTCGCCCAGTCAAGTCTGAACAACGTTTACCCCTATTGCGTTCTATCGTTAGCATTTTTGACCCACTGCAAAAGATTTTCAGTATCTTGTCAACATCCTTGACTAGTAACTGGTGGCACCTCGGTATGGCAGGAAAATTACCAGAATTCCTCTGTCCCAAAGAATGCATCGGTCAACAGGATTTTGTCGGATTTGACTATTACTGGGGTACTAGCAATTTACAAATCCACCGTGTTAAACAATTGATGGATGCAGCTTTCGGGCGCTATAACAATGCACCCGTTTGGTCTGGTGTACTCTACGATATGCTCAAATTCCACGCCAAACTATTCCCAGACAAAGAGATTTTGATCGCTGAGAATGGTTGCGTTGATGTCGCAGATGATGTGAAGCGTGAAGAGTACCTTCGTCAGCACATCCAGCAAGTGCAACGCGCTTGTAACGAAGGCGTCAAAGTTATAGGTTATGTCTGCTGGAGTCTGACCTCTAATCGTGAGTGGGGTTTGAAGTTCGACTCAGCCAGCGACTTTGGATTGTATCACATAGACCTAGACAAAGACTCAGAGTTAAAGCGCATACCAACTCAAGCAGCAGCTACGTATCGAGAAATCATTGAGAAACGCAGTGTTTGACATTAAAAACCTGTAGAGACGTTGCAGTGCAACGTCTCTACATACCCAAAATGATCACGAAAAATCGTTAACAGAGCAGCATTGAGATTAAATGCATCTATAATAGATAGATCATTGGTATAACAAAAAACTAGTAGCATTGACAACAGCTTGCGCGGCTGATGTAAAAAACGAACGTTCAATATTAGAGGGAACATCGCTCGCTTGATGGTAGTGAGAACTACGGAGATTTGCTGTATCTGTTATCAGCAAAGCACCCACCCCTTGCAACCAGAAAGGAGCATGATCGCTACGTAGAGTATCTGGAGTAAGTAAGCCTTTGAGAGGAACTGGCAATGTAAATATAGGTGGTAGAGGAGTTGACGCAGAGAAATTAACTGAGGAAATCTCCGCATCTTCCTTTCTCCGCGTCTCCGTGTCTTCTTTTTTAATTATGTTTGAATTAGAACGTTCAAAAGCTTGCAATAATGGTAAATGTTCTGTATCGCCCACCACCGCCAGAAAATCTCCTTTGTTGCTGGGTGGGGTGATTGGTAAATTCGGAGGGTATTTTTGGCAACCAGCAGTGTAGCAAGCGTAACCAATCATATCCATAATAATCACACCATCCAAGTTTTTGAGATTCGCTGGTTTTGCTGTAAAAGCTTGACTTCCTAATAATCCGGCTTCTTCTTTGTCAAAGAATGCTAGTTGTAATTTTCGGGGTGTGGGACGAGAACCAAATAACCGAGCAATTTCCAGCACCACAGCCACACCACTAGCATTGTCATCAGCACCAGGGGAAACAGCAACGGTGTCGTAATGCGCGCCAACTAAAATAGCTCCTGCTGTTTTGTCAGTTCCTTGACGTTCGGCGAAGATGTTAATACCTTCAGAGAAACTTTGTAGCTGGGGTTTCCAGCCAAATTTTTTCAGTTCAGAAATTATATAAGTGCGGGTACGCGATCGCTCTGCATTTGTGTAACGTTTAAAATTCAAGTTTTGAACATGGGTAAATAGCTTTTGTCCCGACACTGAGGGCGAAGACACGGGACGCGCGGAAATGCTGGACTTTCCAGTATCTTTTTTCGCTGGCTCTAAATTGTTTGCTTTCACGGTTTCCATCACAGCTGGTTGTTGCTGCTGTCGCCAAAACCCGCTATTACCCACAACCGCAAATGCTACTAGTACCGCCAACAGCAACCAAATCCATTTTTTCATGGTATGCATTCGTGCTTTTTTGACTTTCAACCTTAAATTTGACGGCTCGTCTTTTGACAGGAGGCAAAAACTTAGTTTAAAGTTCCCTATTAAACAAATTCAGCATTTACTAATGTTACAAAAATTCCTGTTAGTATCAACTGGATTAATGTGTTTAGCTTTGATTGGCAGTAGTGGAAAAATTGCTATAAGTTAACATGCTCGATTTGTGGCTACTCATCACTTTAGGATTCTTGGGAAGTTTTGGACATTGCTTAGGAATGTGTGGCCCTTTGGCTGTGGCCTTTTCTCTGTCCCGTCACCAAGAAACTGGTAATTGGCGACAACAAATCAAATTTCACACCCTGCTAAATTTAGGGCGGATGCTGAGTTATACCCTAGTTGGTGCAGGAATTGGGGTATTGGGTTCTGTATTACTTGCCAGTGGTCAAATGGCAGGAGTTGGTAGTCAATTACGCCAGTGGGTTGCAATCTTGACTGGTGTGATGTTGATTTGGTTTGGATTAGGACAGATCACACCCGACTTACTACCGCGCATACCAGTGTTACACCCTCTATTACAAAAAAGTTTGCACAACCGCTTGAGTAGTGCAATGGTCAAACTTTCCCTACAAAATAGATGGTGGACACCAGCAGTTTTAGGTATGACTTGGGGTTTAATGCCGTGTGGTTTTTTGTATGTTGCCCAAATTAAAGCTGCGGAAACAGGTAATTTGTGGATGGGTGCAGCAACGATGCTGGCTTTCGGCTTGGGAACTTTCCCAATGATGTTGGGTGTAGGTGTGTCAACATCTGTACTGAGTAAAGACAGACGCAGTCAATTGTTTCGTTTGGGTGGCTGGGTAACTCTCACCATTGGTGTGCTGACACTGCTACGGACTGGTGACACAATGGGAGATTACACCGGACATGCGGCACTGATATTGTTAATGCTAGTACTGCTTGCTCGTCCGATTAGTAACTTATGGGCAACACCTTTGTGTTACCGTCGTGCTTTGGGGGTAGGTGCTTTTGTACTTGCTGTTGTCCACGCTGTCCACATGATGGAACACTCGCTGCAATGGAATATTGATGCTTTCTGGTTCTTACCACCTGATTTTCAGTGGGGGATGACTGCGGGTGCTGTGGCGTTAGCCTTGATGACTCCTGCTGCTTTGACGAGTTTTGATTCGCTGCAAAAGTCTTTAGGTAAACGCTGGCGACGGATTCATTTGTTAAGTTTACCAGCTTTATTGTTGAGTACTATTCATACTCTCATAATTGGTTCCCATTACCTGGACAATAAATTTACAACAATACTATTAGGAATAATTACTTTGATTGTATTGCTAGTCAGAACCAAATTCTTTTGGTCAATATTATCGTTAGAAAAATTTTATGTATCTCCGAATAAGGCAAAAATAAAAAGTTATACCAATTTGAAAAAAGAATGTGACAAATAGACCATATTGTAGAGATTCATCGCGTCTTTAACTAGTGTTTCGGCGGCAATGGTCGAGTATTTATGAAGCCATAGAAGATACATTGCCACCACGCACAAAAGTCTCTAACGGTAAGGGGACGGGGGGACACGGTGAATTTAGATAAAACACTCTCCGCGTCACCATCTCTCCCACTCCCCGCGTCTTTTTCTCCAACTCCAAGCACTGTTAACTGTTAAAAAGTGAAAGTAGTACGGAGTACACCAACAGTTGTTGTATCGTTTCTGCTGTCACCTTCGGGGTTAAATAACACAAAAGCCCCAGGGGTAATGCTGATATTATCATTTACTTTGAAGCGATAATAAGCTTCTAAATGATAAGGAGTAGCCCGATCAACACCTGTAGAGACAAGTTCAGCATCACCATCAGCAGAAGTCCGGTATAACGGCTGTCCAAACAAAATACCTGCGTTGTTTCCTTGGTGGAATAAATCATTAAAGTGAAGCCCTACCATCCAACTAGTGAAGGTCGTAGAAGCATCGACATCACGCGCAGAATCATCCACAAAGATTGCTGCACCGTAACCAGATAAAGCAATTTTTGGGGAAAAACGCCAAGTTACTGTCCCACCAAAAGAATTAAGTTTAACGGGTGTTCCCAGTGAAACATTAGCTAAAGCCCCAATGTCACTACTAGTTAATCCTGTACCCAAGATATTGATTTCGTGATAACTATTAGCATAGTTGAGACCAATAAGCTGTTATGCATTTAAATTGTGATGACAGCGTCGCCTTTATTTTTGAG
>NZ_JCACKS010000100.1:0-70457 GCF_059505505.1 Pelatocladus sp.
ATCGCTACACTCTTTATAAAATAAGCTTTTCCAGTTATTTTGTCGCCCCGTCAGAGCTAGGGTATACGAACAGGTTAGCAATGTCCGTCAAGACTACCTACACAAACTGTCTAGAAAGATAGTTGATAACAATCAAGTAGTTGTAGTCGAAAACTTAAACGTCAAGGGCATGGTACGTAACCACAAACTAGCTGCATCTATATCTGATACTGGATGGGGAGCCTTCGTCAACTTCTTGAGCTGCAAATTAGAGCGTAGTGGCGGGAAGTTGATAGAAATAAATCGATGGTTTCCTAGTTCCAAGCTTTGCTCTGATTGCCATTATCAAATCAACGAGTTACCGCTAGATATCAGGACTTGGACTTGTCCAAGTTGCGGGACACATCACGACAGAGATGGTAATGCTGCTATGAATATTAGAGCAGAAGGTATCAGAATGCTGTCCTCCTCTGGGACGGGGGAGGCTAACGCCAATGGAGAGGATGTAAGACCAATTCGCGGACGTAAATCCAAGATGAGGCATTCCTCCGTGAAGTTGGAAGCCCACACCATACCCAGTAGGGTTGGTGTTGGGTAGTTCACAAAACGTCTGTAACTCGGAAAGCGATCGCACTTAATAATCAATCTTGATTTCAACAATTCCTGTTGAGAGCAAAGAGTAGAGCTATTTTATTCAAAAACAATACCGCGATAAATTTCCGCCATTGGTAATTCAATTCCAACTGAAATGCGATAACGGTTTTGCTCCAAGGAGCTTTCCCTTGCGGGAGTAATGTTAGCATAATCCCAATAACTAACTCGATAGGTGTATGAAAATTAAAGCAATCATTCATCCAGCAGAAGAAGGGGGCTATTGGGCAGAGGTTCCTGCACTTCCCGGTTGTATTACTGAAGGAGATACGATAGAAGAGGTGATGGCTAATTTAAAGGACGCTATTGAAGGCTGGCTCGATGTTGCTAATAGTCGTCACGCAATTGACTCAACAGATCAGGTTGTCGAAATTGCTGTATGAAATCTATTTCTGGAAAGCGACTGTGCAAGATTGTGGAACAAAAAGGTTGGGTTTTGCGAAGAATTACTGGCAGTCATCATATCTATGAAAACCTCGAAGTAGAGCAAATTCTGTCAATTCCTGTTCATCGAAATCAAGATTTGAAAGTTGGAACCTTGAGAGCTTTGATGAAAATAGCCCAATTAACTGAGGAAGATATACTCTGATTTTGATGTTGAAGGATTTTAAAATTTGGCAAACTTACCCAAATTTTCCTGACGCCATTTGGTGTCTAGTTTGCGATTTGTTCGTAACTCTAACACCCTAATGCCATTGTTAGGTAGAGGATTTAATTCTGTTTGCAATTGTTTCCAGTTAGTAATCAATTCATATTCCACACCATAGGTAGCACATAATTGAGCAAAATCAATATCTTGGGGTGTGGCAAAAAATTCTTCAAATGGTGGTTCAAACTTGGCAATAGGCAACATTTCAAAAATGCCGCCACCATTATTGTTCACTAATACAATTGTTAAATGTCCAACGAATTTATTTCTAATTAAAAAGCCATTTGTATCGTGCAATAGTGCCAAATCTCCAGTTAACATAACGCTGCTTTGATGACGATGAGCAATTCCTAAAGCAGTAGATAATGTCCCATCTATACCATTTGCGCCTCGGTTAAAAAAGGGTTGTATACCAGAGTGATTGGGTTGCCAGAAATATTCTACATCTCGCACGGGCATACTATTGGCAATAAATAGAGGTGTTTCTGGCGGTAAACTTTGGGAAAGTAACCAAGCAATTTTACTTTCTAATAAATCGTCTATATTTTTAAAAGTATGATCAACTGTAGTTCTAACTTTTGCTTCGATTTGAGTCCATAATTCGAGATAAGAGGACACGGAGAGATGGGGATGCGGTGATATGGGGAATGAGTTAAATATTTCAGTCAGTTGTTCTACACTTAGACGTAGATGAACTGTCCTACCGTGGAGAGGATCAAGATTTTGGTCACTGGTGTCTATCACCCAACGCCTAGCAGCAGTGGTTTTTAACCAATTACGTAGTACTGGACTAGTGGACATTTCACCGATTTGAATTACTATTTCTGGTGTTAGCTGTTTTGCTAATTGCTGATTCCGCAATATCAGGTCATAAGTGGAAATAATGTGAGGATTAATACTAGCATGATTTCTGATTGGGGATAATCCTTCGGCTAAAACTGGAAATTGTAAGGTTTTAGCAAGTTGGGCGATCGCTTGACAATATTCCTGTTGCTGTTGTGGTTGGGCAACTCCAGCTATAATTATTCCACGTTCAGAGTTTTGCCAATCATCAAGGGGAAGAGATGGGGTGATAGAGAAATTGGCTGGCGGAGATAATTTTGTGACGTTAGCAAAAAATTCTTCTAGGTGAAATTGTGACTGTAAAGATGCAAAGTTTTGCGTCTCTACATTTGCGTCAGGAATCGGTGCGAGGGGGTCGCGAAACGGTATATTTAGGTGTACGGGGCCAGGAACAGGGTAGAGCGATCGCTCCCAAGCATAAATCATTGTTTGCCGTAGATAGGCTAGCATCTCCATATCTGCTACGGGTACAGCTAATTCTGTTTGCCAATTGGGGTAATTGCCATATAGTTTTAACTGGTCTATGGTTTGTCCAGAGTGACAATCTCGCAATTCTGGTGGTCTATCGGCGGTTAAAAGTAGCAACGGTACACGAGTTTGTTTCGCTTCAATGACTGCTGGATAAAAATTCGCCCCCGCAGTCCCCGAAGTACAAATGATAGCTGTGGGTAATCCTGTTGCTTTCGCCCTTCCCAACGCAAAAAAAGCTGCGGAACGTTCATCGAGAATCGAAATTATATCAATTTCTGGTGCTTGTTGGGCAAAAGCGACTGCTAATGGTGTAGAACGGGAACCAGGACAAATGACAGCAGTTGTTAACCCTAAGTGCTGCAATGTCTGTGTCAATACCGAAGTCCAAAGTTCATTTGTATTTCTGAAACCAATTAGCATGGAATTTTGTGGAATGGAGGATTGAGGATTAGGGATCGTGTGAGGAGAATAAATTATAACTATTAACCACTAATTACTAACAACCAAGCAACAACAATTATGGACTGTATTGATGTTACGGGAATTCGTGCTTATGGCTACACTGGATATCTAGCAGAGGAGCAGGTGCTAGGACAATGGTTTGAGGTGGATGTGAAGTTATGGTTGGATCTCACCTCAGCAGCCAAAACTGATGCGATCGCAGATACTGTAGACTACCGTCGGGTGATTAATTTGGTTCAACATCTGATTAAGACCTCAAAGTTTGCTTTGATTGAAAGATTGGTTGCTGTAATTGGAGATTCTATTTTGCAAGAGTGCGATCGCCTCACGCAAGTTCAAGTTACCCTCAGTAAACCTGCTGCACCCATCCCAGATTTTGGTGGCAAAATTAGTAT
This sequence comes from Pelatocladus sp., assembly GCF_059505505.1. Classification (NCBI taxonomy): domain Bacteria; kingdom Bacillati; phylum Cyanobacteriota; class Cyanophyceae; order Nostocales; family Hapalosiphonaceae; genus Pelatocladus; species Pelatocladus sp. The sequence goes on from NZ_JCACKS010000100.1 coordinate 3,451, forward strand.
TTGTGTGACTAGAACCAGGTAAATTTTTGTAGTGACAACCAACCATTAACTATTGATTCTTAACATTAAGATCATAAGATGATATTTATACCAAAATACGTCTTAATACAAATCCCCAATCTTAAGAAGTTGGGGATTTGTGTGTTTAAAATTTCGTAAATCAAATAGGATGGTTATATACTGCTAATACTTATAAATCTTAATTTACAAAAATTTTTCTTCCATATCATTATATAAACTTGATATCAAATGCATGGCTTGATTCTTTCTGGTTAATTAAAATTTAAAATAATGGTAACTTTATACATAAATAAAAAGAATAGTAACTATTTTAGTTAATTAAGACACGGTAATAAGTAGGTAGGTGTAATTAAAGATAAAATAAAACCTCACCCTGCCTCCGGCTTCCCTCTCCTTAGTAAGGAGAGGGATTGAGGGTGAGGTTTTATATTTAATTTGACCCACTTACTTATAGGAGGTTTATTATGATAGGATTGCGGTCTTCCAAGCTTATCTAATATCGACAATAAATTCGCTCCTATAGAACTGGTAATCCTAGCATGAACGCTCAAAAAATCCTAGTTATTGAGGACAAAGAAATTCTTGCTGTAGATATTATAAATAGTTTGAAAAAGCTAGGATATGATGTTCACACAATCGCTAATTCTGTCGAACCAGCTATACAAAAAATTGCAGATGTTCAACCACAATTAGTACTAATTGATATCTGTTTAGCAGGAGAAAAAGATGGTGTAGAAATAGTAGATATTATTCAAAATATTTTTAAAATATCAGTACTATACATAACAGATTTTTTAGACTCAAAAACATTAAATAAAAATAAATTTCAAGAGCCTTTTAGCTATATTGCTAAATCTTTTACTGAGAGAGATTTATATAATACAGTTGAAATGGCTCTTTATAAAGATAAAATTAAAAAACAGTTGCAACGGCAAAATCAAAGACTACTGACGGTGATTAATAGTATGGGCTGTGCAGTAGTGATGACAGATATTAATGCTTGTATCCAAATGATGAATCCCGTAGCAGAAATCCTTACTGGTTGGGAGCAAAAAGCAGCGTTTGGAAAATATTTGGGAGATGTTTTAAATTTAGTTGACAAAGACACTGGAGAAGAGATTGTTCATATTGCGATGCAAGCAATGAAAGCAGGTGTGGTTTTGCAACTACCAGAAAACTGTATTCTCGTAAATAGGGATGGAAGAAAAATTCCGATTGGGGATACTGTGTCACCGATTCGGGATGATATGGGCGTGATTACAGGTGCTGTGATAGTTTTTCAAGATATTACTGAACGCAAGCAAAAAGAAGCACAACTAGTTCGCAATGCTTTCTATGATGGATTGACAGCACTACCTAATCGAGTATTATTTTTGGATAGACTAAAACAAGCATCAGAACGTTGCAAAAGACGCCTGAATTATCATTTTGCCGTTTTGTTTTTAGATTTAGATAGTTTCAAAATTATTAACGATCGCTTTGGGCATGGGATGGGTGATGATTTATTAGTAGCGATCGCTCGACGTTTAGAGTCGTGCTTGCGTAGTGGTGACACTGTTGCGAGATTTGGTGGCGATGAATTTGCAGTGTTGTTAGAGGATATTAAAGACGTTAGCGACGCTATTAATATTGCTAAACGCATTCAAGAAACTTTAAGTTTACCTGTTCACCTCAATGAACATGAAATATTTACAACAGCTAGCATTGGGATTGCTTTAAGTTGCAATGGTTATGAAGAACCGACAAATCTATTGCGAGATGCAGATATAGCAATGTATCGCGCAAAGGGAAAAGGAGAAAATAATTATCTTGTTTTTGAGAAAAATTTTACAGATTTATAAATTACTTTTGATGTGGATTGAGAGACTCAGATCCCCGACTTCTTCAAGAAGTAGGGGATCTTGAATGCTTGAATACTATATTAACTAAATAATAAATAAAATTACGTTTTTTGATAATTCTCTACTAAGCACTTAACATTCAATTAAATTACCTGCTTTTTAAGAGTAAAGTAGATATCTGACCGTCAGCCAGCATAGCTAATGGTAAAAGTTCTAACAAAGTTTAAATGGTTAACAGTAATTTTTGTTTTGGTATTGTTGAGTGTTCTTTTCATATCTGTTCCTTCAGCTCAAACCAAACAAACAGTAGTCCTCAACTTGTTGATGACAGCACCTGATGCTCAACCTTGGAAAGAGGGGATCATCAAAGACTTTGAGAGTAAAAATCCTGGTATTCGCATCAATATTATTGAGGGACCAAACGCCACCAATTTACTTGAAGACCTGTATACTTCAGCCTTTATTTTGGGTGATTCTCCATACGACCTCATCAATATGGATGTAATTTGGACACCTAAATTTGCTGCGGCTGGGTGGCTGTTAGATTTAACAGATAAGGTTACAAAATCAGAATTGACAGCATTTTCACCCAGAGATGTAGAAGGAGGACGTTACAAAGGTAAATTGTATAGAATTCCCATGCGGAGTGATGTGGGAATGCTTTACTACCGAGAAGATTTACTCAAGCAAGCGGGGTTTAATCCACCAGAAACTTTTACGGATTTAATCAAGATTTCCCAAACTTTAAAACAGCAAGATCAGATAAATTGGGGATATCTTTGGCAAGGTCGTCAATATGAAGGTTTAGCGGCGATGTTTGTCGAAGTTCTCGAAGGTTTCGGCGGATTTTGGGTGAATCCTAATACCTTAGAAGTAGGATTAGATAGACCGCAAACCTTAAAAGCGATCGCCTTTCTCAAAGAAACAATTCAAACAGGTATTTCTCCACCTGGTGTCACCACATACCAAGAAGAAGAAACCAGACGCATTTTTCAAAGTGGACAAGCGGCTTTTTTACGTAGCTGGCCTTATGTTTGGCCTTTGGCTAATGCCAAGGATTCTCCGATTAAAGGTAAAATAGCTATCAAACCAATGGTTAGCACCTCTGGTGAAAATGCAGGAGCTTGCTTAGGTGGATGGGGTTTGGGAATTTCTAAAACCACCAAGCATCCCCAAGAAGCTTGGAAAGCAATTCAATACTTTACCAGTGAAGAAGCACAGCGTCAATTTGTTCTCAAAGCTGGTTTTGTACCCAGCAGACGTTCATTATTTACAGATCCGCAAATCGTCGCCACCTATCCCCACTATCCGCAATTATTAGAAGTAGTAGAACAAGCCGTCTTGCGTCCACCCATTGCCCAATATGCCCAAACATCAGATATTTTACAACGTTACCTGAGTGCAGCATTAACAAATCGCATGTCACCTGAAGCAGCGATGAAAGCAGCAGCACAGGAGACAAGACGGTTATTGGGAGATGTGTGATTCAGTTATCAGTTATCAAATTCTATAGCAGTTCTCGGTTGTGTCCAATACGTACCCCACCCCTTAATCCCCTCCCCGCAAGCGGGGAGGGGAGGTTTTGCGTCAGCAAAGCCGGGGTGGGGTTCCGACTGTATTGCAATCGAGTGAGAAGTGCTATATTACTAACTATTTCCTGTTCCCTGTTCCCTGTTCCCTATTCCCTTTTCCCTATTCCCCAATCCCCGTTCCCCGATCCCTCCATTGACAAATGACCAATTTAAGTAAAATCCGTAGTAGAGAACAGAGAACAGCGTGGCTTTTCTTATTGCCTGCGCTGCTGTTGTTGTTGTTAGTATTTGGTTATCCGATTCTGCGGGCTTTTTGGTTGAGTTTGTTTGCGAAGAATTTGGGAACTCAGCTAGAGGCGAATTTTGCTGGTTTGGATAATTATGTGCGGATGGCTGGAGATGGGCGTTTTTGGCAAAGTTTCTGGATTTCATCTGTATTTACAACTGCATCGGTGATTTTTGAGTTGCTGTTAGGGTTGGGAATTGCTTTGGTTCTCAATCAACGATTTTTTGGACGAGGTGCGGTACGAACGATCGCGATCATACCTTGGGCTTTGCCTACTGCTTTGATAGGTTTGGCGTGGGCGTGGATTTTTAATGACCAATTTGGGGTGGTAAATGATATCTTGCTGAGGTTGGGTGTGATTCAAACTGGTATAAATTGGCTGGGAGAACCAACCCTAGCAATGGTTGCAGTCGTATTTGCAGATGTGTGGAAGACTACACCATTTATTAGTATTTTGTTGCTGGCTGGTTTGCAGTCAATTTCCTCAGATTTATATGAAGCTCATGCAATTGATGGGGCTAAACCTTGGCAAAGTTTCTATCAAATTACCTTACCACTGTTGATGCCGCAAATTTTGATCGCCATGTTGTTTCGGTTTGCCCAAGCTTTCGGGATTTTTGATTTAATTGCTGTGATGACTGGCGGTGGGCCTGGTGGTGCTACGGAAGTTGTGTCTTTATATATCTATTCGACAATCATGCGCTACTTAGATTTCGGTTATGGAGCGGCGCTGGTAGTAGTGACATTTTTATTATTGATTGCAGCTGTCGCGATCGCAAGTTGGTTGTTGAAAAAATCTCGTTTAACGGTGTGAGGGATTGGGGAACAGGGATTGGGGATTGGGGGGAGCATCCCAAATGTTCAAAAAACTTGAGAATTCAAACCTCTTAATTATGAGGATTTCCCTGTTAAGAGGATGTTTGAAAAGTCATGATTGATGTATCAAATATTTTTTACCCCACCCTAACCCTCCCCTTGTAAAGCATCTGTACCGCCTCGGAATAAATTCCGAGGCGGGATACTTTTCAAACAACCTCTAAGAGTTCCCCGTTAACAATTTATTTTTATTATTTACCAATACAAAACCGACTAAAAATCCTATCCAAGACAGATTCTGTTACTTCTTCTCCTGTAATTTCACTTAAAGCATAAATTGCTCCGCGTAGGTCAATTGTCCAAAAATCAAGAGGTAATTGTTCAGCGATCGTTGTTTGCACTTGTTCTAATGATGTTTTAGCTTTTACAAGTGCAGCGGCTTGTCTTTGATTAATTGCCAAATCCATGTCAGCAGCTTGGATTTTCCCGGCTTGTACTTGCTCTAAAATCGCAGTTTCTAGAGCTTCAATTCCTTGATTTTGGGCTACTGCTGTTTTCACGACTTGGTTAATTTCTCTGGGATACTCTACTGTTTCTGCTGATGCTAGGTCAATTTTATTAATCACTAAAATTAAGGGACGATGTTTTACCTGTGCGTAAATTTCTTGGTCGTCTGCTGTCCATCCTCCTGAAGCATCAATGGTGAGCAGAACTAAATCAGCAGCTTGAGCAGCACTGCGGGAACGCTCGACACCGATTTTTTCCACTTGGTCTTCTGTGGCTCGAATACCTGCCGTATCTAAAACCTGTACAGGAATTCCACCTACAACTAATTGTGATTCCACAACATCACGAGTTGTACCAGGTAAATCGGTGACAATGGCGCGATCGCTTCTACTCCAAGCGTTCAACAAACTTGATTTTCCTACATTCGGACGCCCAACAATCGCGACTTTTAGACCTGTGCGTAACAGTTCACCCTGATCAGCAGTTGTCAGTAACTTAGTTATTTGTGTTGAAATTTTCTCAATTTCTGATATAGTACTTTTATAATCCAAAGGTGCCAAATCTTCTTCAAAATCAATCCGCGCTTCAATTTCCGCTAAGATATCCAAACATTGACCGCGTAATAACCTAATTGGTTGAGCTAATTTGCCTTGTAAACCAGCTAAAGCAGTTTGTGCTGCTTGGGGCGATCGCGCTCCGACCAGATCAGCTATACTTTCAGCTTGAGTTAAATCTAACCGTCCGTTTAAAAACGCCCGTAAGGTAAATTCTCCAGGCTGTGCGAGTCTAGCGCCATTTTCCAAACATAATTGCAACACCTGTTGTACTGCCATAATTCCTCCGTGACAATGGAACTCAACAACATCTTCACGGGTATAGGAACGAGGCGCTTGCATAATCAGTAGTAGTGCTTCATCCACTAATTGTCGTGTTTGGGGATGACGGATATAACCATAGAGAATGTGGTGACTTTCCCAAACTTGAAGCCCAGGTGCATGAAAAAGAGTTTTGGCAATGGGTATTGCTTCTAAACCAGATACACGCACAATTCCAACGCTACCTTGTTGGGGAACAATAGCAGTTGCGATCGCAGCAATGGTTCCAGTTGTGGCAAAAGTTTCCGACATCGGCGCCTTTTTCAGGAATGATGATTGAATCTATAAGTTGATTGTAGTGAGTTTATGTAGTCGCCCGTCTTGGAAATGGGGATTGGGGATGCACTCATAATAGACCTCTTGCAAAAGTCGAATGAACCCCCCTCAATCCCCCCGTGAACGGGCTGCGGTGTACACAGAAGTCTTATAAAGTTGCCTAGTAGCGTTTTGATCCCCCCTAAATCCCCGCGCTGGCGCGGGGATTTAGGGGGATCAGAGGATTTATGTGTACACCGCAGGTGAACGGGGGGAAGATTTAGTTCCCTAAGCGTTTACGCTTAGGGTGGGGTAAAAATATTTTTGCAAGAGGTCTAATCATCCAAAATCCTGTTATAGGATGAGTTTGCACAACGCTCATGATTTTAGAAATGTTACATCAATGTTTCGAGAAGCAGTCACAAGGTTAAGATTTATGAGAATAGTTCAAGTATTCTTGCCTAACAGCAATTACTAGTCTAATTAAGGAGGTCAGCGTGGAAGAGGGTAAAACAAACAATCCCCAAGCCAGCGACAAAGAGAATATTAAAGATAAAAAATCTTATGTAGAGGAAGCTTCTAAGTTTATCGAAGAAACTTCTTTAGACAAGATGCATGAGATTGCTGAAGCTGCAAGACTCAAAAAACTAATGGAACCACCAAAATGGGTATTTCCAGAAGATCCATAATCATGAATTTTTAAAACACAATTTTACGATCTGCACCCCCGAATTCGGGGGATTTTAAATTTTTGATTTCAAACTGAAGTTAAGTTTTACTGACGCGATCGCACCCAATTGCAAACCGCAGTATTATCATTCGGCATTTCTAGCAGATAAATCTTAAATTACAAAGAATCTGGGTCTACACCTAATTCTCGCAGTTTTGCCGCCAAGCGATCGCTTCTTTGTTTTTCTTGTTCTGCGCGTTGCATTTCTTGTTCAGCACGTTGCATTTCCTGTTCCGCAACTTCTTCTGGTGTGGGAACTAGTTCACCTGCTGATGTAAAAAAGCGTAATTTTTCCTCATAGACTCCCAAGAATAAATCTAGCTGTTGACTCCATAACCAGCCTTGAGGATTTGATTCAATGGGTTGATAAGTTCCACCAACCAAAATAAATCCAGCAAATTCTAAATTATTCGGATCAAACCAAAAATATTCAGGTGTGCGAAAGATATCTTGATAAATCTGTTTTTTTAAACCTTTATCAGTCGCTGCTGTTGAACTTGAGAGTAGTTCAATAATTAAGTTCGGATATTTTCCGTCTTCTTCCCAAACCACCCAGCTTTTACGCGGTTTGCGTTCAGTCCCCAGCACCATGAAAAAATCAGGTCCCCGGAAGTCTTCAGATTTGCGTTGACGGGGACTATAGTAGACGGTGAGATTTCCAGCACAGTAAAAGTCGGTGCGGTTTCGCCACCATAATTCTAAGCATTGAAGCAGCAGAATTATTTGCCGCAGATGTAAATCAGATTCCAAAGGCGGTTCATCACTGTCTAAATCACCAGGAGGAAATATAATAACATCTTCTGGCGCTTCTAATTCTAGGGCTTCTATCTCTTTGGCAACAGACATGGCTGCAAGTATATAGGTGATATAAGTTTAGGGTAGCAGTTGTAGCAGATGCGATCGCTGATCTCTCAAAAACTGCTGGGGTTGATAATCAAATAACTTTGTATGCCTAAGTTATGCCCAAACAACCGAAAATTAAAATTAATGACCGCATTCGCCGCCGCACTGATGACGGTCATGTTTACTACGGTGTATGTATTAAACTGACTGAGAAGGGTATTCGTTGCAAGTGGGATAAATTGCCAGAAGAGTATACAACCGTATTGTTGTACAAAAATTATGGGGAATTTTGGGAGAAGTATCTTGCACCTAACTAATATCCCGCCAAGAAATAAATTTCTTGGCTAATAGCACAAGTCCGTTGAAAACGGACTCAAAGACTTAAGTAAATCAAGATAAATATCTATGACCAATAACAATAATATCCAACATCCTTACCAGCAAGAGGCTGTGATTCGCCACAGCTTACGTATATTACGTAGTTTTGAGTATTGAACAGGACGTTCTCTACTAGATGTTAATGGTTCTGCACAAGAAATAGCCCAAGCACTATTTGCAGCACCTTTTGCTTTAGTTTCTCATGGTACTGAATCAGATCCAATTTTTAACTACGGGAATCAAAGAGCCTTGGAATTATGGGAGCTTTCGTGGCAGGATTTTACTAAAATGCCTTCACGGAAAACGGCTGAAGAGGTTGTACAAGAGGAACGTAGTCGATTGTTAGCGAAAACGACAACTAAAGGCTTTAGTAATTTTTCTGGTGTTCGGATTACCAGCACTGGTAAACGTTTTTCGATTAAAGATGGTATTTTGTGGAATTTATTGGATGAGAATGATCGCTATTGCGGTCAAGCTGCTGTTTATTCTAATTATGAATTGATCCTCTAAGAAGAAAAATACTTTATATAACACCTAATTTTGCATAGTCCCAGCAGATACTTCTGCTTTTTCTTTTGATTCTTCCGCAGATGAAGAGACTGATTTTGCAAGTTGAGGTTGAGGAACGAAGATATCAGCACCGTTAATCACCGCTCCCACTAATCCTAATTCTGATTCCACCAATTCATCTATAACTTCACCGAGCATGTTTTCTTGTGTATAGTGTGGTCGAGTGACTAGGATGATACCATCGCTATAAGGTTGAATTAATAAGGCGTCGTTAGATAAACTGATGGAGTTGGTGTCTATAATTACTAAATCATAGCGCTCACGGGCATCTTCGATTAAACGCCGAAATTCACTCGATTCAAGGATGGCGGCAGGTTGATGTACAGCCCCGGCACTAGGAACAATGTATAAATTTTCGACATCAGGAACTAAGCGGATACACTCGCTCAAGCTGCCGTAATAGCGCAGAGGTTCAATATTTGCCTTGGGGTCAATACTCACTTTCAGCGATGGACTACGAGAAGGCGATCGCAAATCTGTTTCAATAATTAAAGTACGTTTGCCAGCACGAGCGGAAGCTATACCCAAGTTGTAAGCACTTGTGGTTTTACCTTCGCTGCTGCTCACACTAGTAACTAATATGACTTTTAAATTCTTGCTGCTGAAGCGACGTAAATTACTACGCAACTTCTCATAGTATTCTAAATACGGGGAATAAACAGAAAGTATGGTTGGTACTTCGTCTGGTGATAAGTCATCTACTGGCATTAAAGGTAACTCACCCAATAATGCGACTTCTCGCTGTTTGAGATGATTGCGAATATCCTCTTTGGTTTTAAAAGTACCTTCGAGTGAGCCTAATAAAAATATCACCCCACCACCAACGATTAATCCGAAAACACCACCAAGCGCCAGAGTAGCTGGTACACTCTTCGGAGGTTTAACATCAGCAGTCACTAAAGGAACTCTAGCTATACTCAGACTACTCACGGTTTCTGCTTCTGCTGCTTGAGCATCAATCAGTTTCGCTTGCATTTTGTCGTAGATGGCTTTTTTGAGTGCAACTTCTTGTTCTAAACGCGATCGCTCTAGTTGCTTATTAGGTATCAAAGCATATGCTTGTCGCAGTCGTTCTTCGTCTTGTGACAAAGAAACTAGCTGCTGTCGTAATGTTTCGTACTGAGTTTGTAAAGTTACTAATTGATTGGCAAGTTGCTGACGAGCGGGGTCTAAATTACTTTGGGAACGAATATCTGTAACTAAACCAGCAAGAGGAGCCGTCGCACCTCCACCACCGACAACTTCAACGGCTCGTTGTTGTATCAATTGTTCATAAGCATCTTTTTGACGCTGCAATTGTACCATCTGCGGTAATTCGGGACGCGCACCTTGTTTGGCGAGGACTCCCATTTGGCTTTCGACTTGATAGATTTGCGATCGCAAGCTGGCAATAATTGGATCAGCACTTAAAGCTGATGAAACATAAGCTTGGTTAACATTCAACCCCAATTTTTTTTGTAAACTGCCAACTTGAGCATCGACTCCAGTTAGCGTCAATTTAATTTGTCGTTGCTGATTTTGACTGCTGGTAATTGCACTCAACAAACTACCATTTTCCGCAGCTATTAATGCTGGACCTTCAATGCGATCGTATTGTTCTAGTTTTTTCTCCGCTAATTGCAAATCTTGTTTAATTTGTGGAGAGCGTTCGTTGATTTTCTTGATAATTGCGTTTAATCGCGTGGTATTGATCTCACCACTCAACTTAATCATGGCTTCCATCAATAGCTGTACTGTTTGTTTAGCACGTTTTTCGTTAGAGTCTTGATATTTAATTTCAATGAGTGTGGATGCTGGTGCTTCTCCTGGCTTACTTTTTTCCGGTACAGTCAGAGCAATATTTTTACCAATTTGTTTTGGTTTGACATTGACTTTCGTTGCCACAGCCTCAATGATTTGATCTGAGAGCAAAATTTCTTGAGTTAATTCTTGACCTTGCTGCTGAATTTCACCCCCAGTCACAGAAAATAAAACCGGAGGACTAGAGTAAGTAAGTGCAGCATCTGCAATATAACTAGCTGGTCGTTCTGGTTGTATGGCTACCACCGTTGAACCAACTACAACTAAAGTGAAACTGGCTAAACCAATCCACTTATACTTCTCAAAAGCTATTAAGTAGCGCTTAACAATCGGTGGGGTCATTCGATTTTGGATAGGGAATCGGGGATCGGGGAATCGGGGATCTGGGAAAGGGGAAAGGGGAATCGGGGAAAGGGAACAAAGAGGATACACAAATGTGCTTGGTGTGGGAAGACAACAGAGAAATATTTCCCCCTTGTTCCCGATCCCCGTACTCTGTGAGAAGCCGCTTGCGCGTCTACGCGTAGCGTCTCCTCTGGAGAATCCCCGATCCCCTTTCCCTACTTTCCTCCACCACCGATGAAACTATCGAAGAAGTTGAGGAAATTCTGAAAACTGAAGAAGGGTTGGGTAATGGTAGATATTAGGTTCGTAATTTTACCGATGAGGTTTCGACCAATCACGATAACATCATTATCTTGAAGTGGCACGTTTTGAGTTGTATCTCCAGCTAAAGCCTTTTTACCGTTTAATCTCTGAGTGATGGCTTTACCTCGTTCTGGATCGAAGCGAACTAGGGCAATGTCCCGGATGTTAGTAAAATTAGGGTTGACTCCTGACAAAACATCTACAAAGTTACTACCATTCGACAATGTTTGCGTTACGATTCCGCCAGTGGCGTAGTTTAATACTCTGACTCGAATTTGAGGTTGAGCTAAAGAAGAACGAGCAACAAGATTGCGATCGTAATTATCATCATTAGCTAAGTCACGACGCATGACAACGATCGCATCTCCATCTTGCAAACGGAAGTTAGGTGCAGTGTCGCCATTGAGTACAGGACTATACAAGTCAATATTTTTGGTAATAATTGAACCATCAATTAATTTACGCCGTAGTTGCACTTGTCGCAAATCTGCCATCGTAGTAGAACCACCTGCTAATAACAAAGCATCAGCGATCCGAGGTGTTGGCGAATTCATGGGATAAATTCCGGGTTTTGGTACTTCACCACTAATAGTGATTTGTACTGTTCGCGGTGATGCTAATGATACAGTAATAACTTGATTTGGTGTAATGCGATCGCGTAGTAAGCGAATTTTTTCTTGAGCTTCTTCCAAACTCAAGCCTTTTAAAGATACTGTTCCCAATTGAGGCAAAACAACATTACCTTCAGGGTTGATTGTGACTGAAAAATTTAACTCCGGGCGCTGCGACACCAGAGATAAAGTCACTCTTGGATCAATGACATAGGTATTAAATAAAGAGCGAATCTGATTTTGTGCCTCTGCTAAAGTTAAATTTTGCAGTGATACAGTTCCCAATAGAGGAACAATGACCTTTCCTTCGGGATTGACAACAGCTTGAAAACCTAAATCAGGAAAACGCTCAATCACAACGCCAATAACATCTCCTGGCCCTAGACGATAGGGGCCAAAAGGGCGTTGAATTTGGATGGTAATTGTATCTCCTGACCCCAAAATATAACGGTCAATATTATTAACACCCAACTGAGTAAATTCACTGTCCGTCACAGAAGCAGGAAATGGCGCTTGAGCAACAGCAGGTATTGAAGCCGTTACGAATAAAATACTGACTGGAACACTCAAACAGTAAACTATGCTGAATGCACGCATATCAACAAATAGAAGTTATAAACAATTTAATTTAAGCTGTGAAGCCATTTTCAGACTGCAAAGCTGCAAGCGGCTATTTTAACTTAAGATACACGTAATGGTAAGTGTAATAATTTTTCTTTAAAATTCAAGAAGCAAATTTAAGATATGAATATTATCTCAATGTGCAAATTCAATGCCTAACAGTTTAGTAGGAGTTCAGCACCGAGTTAAATGAATCTGGGTTTGCTCCCGATGAATGAAGCCTTATACCTGAAAGCTGTGCAACCATCTCTGCACGGGACGAAACCTCAAGCTTACGGAACATTCGCTTTAAAGCTTGCTTCACAGAATTTTCAGTAATCCAAAGTTGATTGCCAATTTCTGCGTTAGTTCGCCCCAACGCCACTAATTCTGCAATTTGCAACTCACGAGGCGTTAAACGTTTGGCTTTGCCGTCCCGAAAGAAATCGCTGTTGAACAGTTGGTGCTGCGAATTTTCTGCAAAAATGCCTTGTGAACCCACTGTTGCCACCCAAACCGATAAGTGCAAGCAGATGGCACTTAAATCGACTAGATTTTCGCTATCAAAGGCAGGCATTGCCTTTTCACGTGTACAACCAACTACGCCCAGAATTTGACCATGATTGATGATCGGTCCCGCCATTACATGCCAGTGATCCGGACGAGGACAGATTAATTTCCAAGCCTTGGGGGTTGTTACTAATGCTTCATGAACCGGAGCATGGCGCTCCGCTAAATAACGCACCACGGGATTATGCTCAATTGAGAGTGCAATTTTCAGGATTTTCTGAAGATTGCGATCATTTAAGGGCAGTTGATCAAAGAAAAAAATCGCCCATCGTTTTGCTCCAAAATATTCACCAATTTTTGGCGCAACTTGCGATCGCAGATCGGATTTGCTACAGGTTTGGCGAATAGCTTCAAACAGATCTAAGGAACTTGTCATTAAGTGAAGGGGTCTAAAGTGTACTCGCTCGACGTCTAGAAGCATGAAGGCGCTCAACCTAATATTAGCGTTAATCTCTACCATCACTTGACATGACCCTCAATTCGGAAATTGATCGCACTCCTACCCACTAGATGCAGATCGATTCGGTTGTTTAAACAAAGTCGGGAGAATTGTCCCAATCCCTGATCCCCGATCCCTTCATAATTTATTTGTCATTAAAGTATCTTGCACTGTTTTACCAAGAGACTTAACCTCAGACCACACTGTATCAATCTTTCCTAAAGGCTCCATCGGTATAAGGATACTGACAGCAACCCAAGCAGCACGTTGCTTTTGTAATTGAGCTATCTGATCTGCCAACAACCACTGCAAAGTTGATGGATCGCCACCATCGCGCCAAGCGTACCATTGCAGAACCGCAAAAGTTTGCTCTGTTGTTGCGGCACGAAAGAACCTAGCTTTTACCTTTGCTTGTGGCTGCTTGACAGTAAATTCGACTACGCGACTTTGAGCAATATCCCACTGTCCCCAACGTGAACGACCCCAACCATTAATCTCTGTCCATTCTACTTGTGGCTGCTTTTTTGGCCCATTTTGTGGTAATAACAATAACACAGCTTCGGTTTCGGTTTTGGAATCTTGTTTTTTAATTAACTGCAAAGACCACTTTTGTTCGCCAATGGGTTGTTCTGCTTGTTCAATCGTTTGCCAACCAGGAAGAGCCAATCCAGTTTGGCGTATCTGTTTTAACTTTTTGAGATTAGTGATAGGTGGTGGTTCTTGCCATTGCCAGTTACCTTTGAGATATCCCGGAACCGCTCCTATTACCAGTATCAGTAACAATAACAATAGCGTTACAACCTGAGCAAAGTAACGCTCTTTGAAGAGTTTGGCAGAAATCATCGGTAAAATACGTAGAGCATGAAAAAATTTTAGACTCAGATTTACCGAAATGAGTTCAGTAATATTATTGACTGATCTCCTCACCCTACCTTCAGTACTCTTGGAAGAGCGATCGCTCTACTAAACCTTGAAATCAAATAATCAAGGATGGACAATAAGACTAAATGAAACCAACTGTCGAACAAGCAATTGAATTATTCAAGGTGTGTCAGGATTTAACTCAGATGTACCTGCCGATTTATTTAGTGAGATTAGATGAACGGACAACACGTATTTACATTCTGGCAGGACAAGAATTTGAAGTAGAGATATTTCAAAACGGAAGAGTGAGATACTTATGAGTAAGCCAAATTTTCAGGCAATGACTAAACAAGAGTTAAGAGCTTATGTTTTGGCACATCGAGACGACCAAGAAGCTTTTTATGCATTAGCAGACAAACTTAGAGAACAGCCAGGAGTTGAAATCACCTCAACAAAGCAATTGCATGAGCTAGTTGAGGCAAAGTTAGATGATGCTGATGCAAGAGATGCTTATGCAGCACTAGAAGAGGTTGCTATTCTTGGAGCAACGCCCCTTGAGGAACTCAAAAAGGAGCTAGGGATATGAGCTATCAAGTAGCACTAGCACCATCAGCTGTGCAGGAAATTACAAAATTAGATTCTCAATTACAACGACAGCTAGCGCACAAACTAGAACAACTAGCATTTAACCCACGTCCAGAAGATGCTCTAATACTGAAGGGGACAGAAAATTTATATAGAATTCGCTTGGGCGAATACCGAGTTATTTACCATATTGAGGAGCAATCTTTGCTAGTAACGGTGATCAAAATTGCACATCCAAAAGACTACTAGATCCAAAATCTAAAATTGAATGACGGACGAAATATCTAAGATGGGGTCTGAGACTAATCATTTGTGGCTAACCGCACCGACAAATTTAACCTTGTTACCTGATGATGTGCATGTTTGGCGAATCTCGCTAGAGCGACCAAAATCAGAAATGCAAGCTTTACAAACAACTCTTTCTAGTGACGAAATTGCTCGCGCTCAAAGGTTTTACTTTGAACAACATCGACAGCGTTTTATTGCAGGTCGGGGTATCCTCCGCACAATCTTGGGTCGCTACTTGGATGTGGAACCGCAGGCGGTACAATTTACCTATGAAGTGCGGGGAAAGCCATTATTAGCTGATAGCTTTGCTGATGGTGGATTGTCATTTAACTTGTCTCACTCAGAAGATTTGGCTCTATGTGGTGTCAGTAGAAATCGCAAAATTGGTATAGATGTAGAACACATGCGGTCAGTCAGTGATGTCGAAGCTCTTGCGGAAAGATTCTTTGCACCTAGAGAATATGAAGTAGTGCGATCGCTCCCCCTAAACCAACAACAACAAGTGTTTTTTCGCTACTGGACTTGTAAAGAAGCTTATTTAAAAGCAATAGGAGTAGGAATAGTTCAGTTGGAAAAAGTAGAGATTTCTTTGACTCTAGAACAACCAGCAAAACTCATCACTGACCAAGAGTGGAGTTTAATTGAACTCGCACCTGGTAAGAATTACCTTGGTGCAGTCGCAATAGCAGGTCAAAGTTTAGATTTAAAGTACTGGCAGTATTAAAAATGTTAGTGCTTATTTATAATTGGAAATAAGCTGGTGTTTTTTGGATGATGTTGTCAACTAAACCGTAAGCTTTTGCTTCTTCAGCACTCATAACAAAATCTCTTTCAGAATCAAGTTTAATTATCTGTTCTGGTTGACCAGTGTTAGCAGCTATTATCCTATTCATGGATTCTCTGAGGTACACAATTTCTCTAGCTGCTACCTCAATTTCAGTTGCTTTTCCCTCAGCGTTTCCTGATGGTTGGCGAATGGTTATTCGCGCATTAGGAAGAGTGTATCTTTTACCTTTAGTACCAGAACAAAGTAAGAATACTGCTGTAGCAGCAGCAGTACCAATGCATACAGTACATATGTCTGTACGAAGCTGAGTCATAGTGTCATATATAGTCAATGCCGCTGTTAAGGAACCTCCAGAACTATTGATATACAATGTAATATCTTTATCTGGATCTTTTGCATCAAGGAATAGCATTTGTGCCACGATTAAATTAGCTATTTCTTCTGTTAATTCTCCACGCAAAAATATAATTCTTTCGGCAAGCAATCGGGAATAAATATCAAACTGTATTTCTCCTTGCTGGGATGGTTGAATAATTGTTGCAAAGCCAATTTGAAAAGAAGAGTTCATGGCTACTATCTCCAAAAGGTAAGATTTAATTTTTAACTAACCGCACTAGGATGCAGAGAATGTGGACTAAGAGTATGACTATTTGCTAGGTTGATGCTTCCTCAAAGATTCCCATTGCTCCAAGGCGAATGGTAATGATTTCTACGTCTGTAATTGCTTTGTGGGGGCCATTTTTGGTATTGGCTGGTGTAAACCAAAATGCTCCCGATGTACATTCCCGTCCACCAGTTTCGATTATTCCTTTGAGGACATAGACATATTCATCACAAGGATGGTAATGAATGGGAATTACTGTGTTAGCAGTCATCCGTAATTTATGAATTGAGCCTTGCGCTACTGGTTCAGCTAGTGGGAGTATTTGTGTTCCCGGAAATTGCTCAATTTCTAGCCATTGTTTATTGTTTGTAGAAATAAAACTTTGTTCAACCATATTTGATTGCCTAAATATAAAATTTATCCGACCATAGTTTGTAATCCTGCCAAGCTTGTGTTGTATCCAGCTCTGGCATATGCTTTTCCACGAGGGTAAATGTTTCCTCTATCAATTCACCAAGGTGGTTAACCGCTAACTGAGGTTCTTCATAAAAAATCTGCTTGAGACGAAATGAAAGATTATTGGGAGCGATCGCCATTTTATTGATGAACTTATCTATCCCTTTAAATGGAACAGAATCTACAGGATGGTAGAAGCAATTTAAACCCAACAGCACCCCAATGATGTTCTTCACTCCCTTCAATAATTCCTCATGAAGAAAAAGCACATCATTTCTTTCTATTCCATAAAGTTGTAGCACCCACAAACCGCGAAAATGCAAATGCTTTTTCACCATTGCTTGAGCTAATTTTTCAGGATAGTTTGCTAACTTTGTCTGCCATTGTTTAATTAGTTCAGTATTATGCAACGGCAGCATATCAACAATACCAGCTAGCACATTCAGCAGAGGATCGTCAGGGTTGCATTGCTCCAGCATCTTGTCTATGTCACTGTCACAACACTCGATAGTGATATGACCAAAATCGCACTTAGCACCTTGAACAAAATATTGTTCAACTATGTATCCTGCTTGGCGATCGCTAGCATAAAGTCTATAGTCTGATCCTTGATTGTGTTCATACGCTGTTTTCAGTTCTTCATCTGATGGTAGTTCCCAGTAATAAATACTCATGTCAATATCTGAGTAGGTATCAGCTTGTCCACGAGCAACAGAACCAGCAACACCGATAGCCCTAACTTTCGGATTAACTAGGTAGCTGGCTGCGTTTCTTCGCGCCAAAGCAAGCAGTTGTTTGCTGGCGTCGTTCATTTTTCTCTCCCTGTTAATCTGCTATTTAATTGTTACTGGCAAAACTAACTAAGACTTGTGGTATTCTTTCACTTAGCCTGAAGTCCCAGCCTCCATCAAGGAAGGAACTGAGAATTACACTATCTAACGCTTCATACCTGCCAACAGGTATTGGCGATAACACAGTACTGTGAGCAGTTAGTCCTGTAGACTCATGCATAAATCGACCTTGCCACGGTTGGGAAAGGCGCATTGGTTCATTTATTCGAGTTGCTTGTTGACTCAATCCTTTATGCTCAAGTTGCAGTTGAGTACCTCCATCCACAGGTTTTAACGTCCAAGTCACAATTGAAGGGCGATGCATCATACTATCCTGCCAAGTGAAGGAAAGACGCTTTGGCTCATCGAGTTCAATTACCTCACAATCAATGTTTTCACTTAGTCCTGGTATTGATGAGTACAGAAATCGGAATTTGTGTCCCACACGTGGCTCAAAGTCGTTTTCCATCAGCCATGCAGCAAGAGTGTGGCGGTTGGTGAGTACCTGCCAAACTTGTTGGGGGGGATAGGGATAGAAAACTTTCTTCTTCAAGTCTCGGAGCATTGATTTTCCTCCAAATAGTTGCCAAGGGCATCTAGTTTTTCTTGCCAGAACTGCTCGTAATCAGCGATCCACTCAGATATCTGCTTCAGTGGCTCCGGGTTCAGCCGATACAGGCGCTGTCGCCCTGCTTTCCGCATTTTTACTAAGCCTGCTTCGCAAAGAATCTGTAAGTGCTGAGAAATAGCTGGTAAGCTCATCGCAAATGGTTCAGCCAGTTGTTTTACTGGTTGCTCGCCACTACGTAACAGATCCAATAGCGCCCTGCGTGTGGGATCTGCGATCGCCACAAACACATCAGCACTAGCAGCAGGTCTACTCATCAGACATACTCGGTAAGTGGGAAACTCAGATGTTGTCTAAGTCTTAGGCGCTTTAGCCCAGAGTCTACCCTTCGGGAACGCCAAAGGCGAACAGACATGGGTCGTTGACTTAGATTAACCTTATATTTAAGCAAATGCTTAACTATATTAATTATATATAAGCAATTGCTTAAATGTCAACTACCCCAGTAGATATTCAGGAATTGGTAAAATTGGGAACTACTGTATACAACTAAGCAACCTGTGAGAAAAAGCTCAAATAAACTCTTTCGTTGAGCAGATATCTAAATTTAACATCACCTTCCATTAGCTAGAGGCAAAAGAATTGTGAGCTTTCTAGGATCAGTGAATACATTCATCACTGAACTACTAATACCAATTTTCTGTGAAGCTGCACATTATTTTAACCCCTCCCAACCTCTGTCCCCCCTCTTGGCAAGCAGAGACAGGGTGGTTTCATACAAGCAGAGAAAAATTAAAATCTTCTTTTAAAGCCTCTCCCCTTATTAAGGGGAGAGGTTTGGAGAGGGGTAAAAATCTATGCTTCAAAACGAGAAATACAGACTTCCATATTTTTCTTTTTTTGTATGAAACCACCCTGCCCTCTTGGCAAGCAGAGGGGGGTTGCCGCAGGCGATGGGGTTCTTTATATGCGTCTTCATAAAGAAATGGTATAACCACTTTGTTACGCAGTACGTTCATAAAATAGATATGAAGATTCCACCAGAAATTACTTATCGCAACGTAGAAAAAACAAATGCCATTGATGCTCTAATTAATGAAAAAATAACCAAGCTGGAACAAGTTTGCAACTACCTGAGTAGCTGCCATATTGTAATTGAAAAAGTTCACGATCGCCCGCGTTCTGGCTCACCGCATCGAGTGCGAATTGATATGACAATACCCCCTGGTCAT
This sequence comes from Pelatocladus sp., assembly GCF_059505505.1. NCBI lineage: Bacteria > Bacillati > Cyanobacteriota > Cyanophyceae > Nostocales > Hapalosiphonaceae > Pelatocladus > Pelatocladus sp. Next base: position 22,987 of record NZ_JCACKS010000100.1, read on the forward strand.
GAACTTGTGGCAGAAAGTAATCCACCGGATGTTAACCAATATCCACCTTTAGAGGCGGTAATCCGAGATGCTTTTCAAGCGGCTATTCGCCAGCTACGAGACTTGACTGAACAACAGCGTGAAAGTGACAAAGCCAAAACTAACGATAGCGCCGAACAGACAACTGCACTTGTCACTAAGCTATTTTCACAACAGGGTTATGGCTTTATTAAAACCTTAGATGGTGAGGAAGTCTACTTTCACCGTAACAGCGTACTTCATGATGAGTTTGATCGCTTAGAAATTGGTACAGGTGTGCATTGCTTTGTAGAACTTGGTGAAGAAGGGCCTCAAGCCAGTACGGTAAAGATTGTTGATAAACCTGGTGTTAGTGCTGGTAAAGCAGGACAGACGATTGTTGAACCGCCATTGGGATGGCAGCAGTAATAAATTTAACAACAAATTAAACTAAAACACCATAAATCCCGGCGCTGAACAGGAAGTATTTAGCGTCGGGATTTATGATTTAAAGTTTAAAAACGCATTTCTTATTCAAATCATCCGAAAAACTAAAAACCTAATTTGTAGATGAGAGTAATCAAACATCAGGAGCCATTGTGAACAGTATTACTCACAAACAAAGCAAATCTTTGTCTTTTGCGTTAGGGATCGCTTGTGGTGCAGCTTCATTAGTCGGCGGAACATTAGGTATATCTTCATCTGCTAATGCTGCTCAACCAACATTATTTTCATGTAGTGCGAAGAATGTCATTGTTGAGGTTAAACGTTTAAACAATGGCACGCTTCGTTATGAAGCTTATAATATTCCTACTAATCTTAAACGCCCGGATCTCGTAATGAATAATGGTACAATTCGGCGTGGTCAGAATGGAGAAACTTTGTACAGCTTTAGAAATAATGTTTTCCAATATGTTGCGGTTAAGGATAGTGGTTACGGTAAAGTATTAGTTTATAAAAATGCTAAACTCATTGGCACAAATTATTGTGGAGACCTTTAAGAGTTGTGGAATTTAGCAATTTAATTTAATAGACAAAGGAAGGGAGACAAGGAGGAGATATTTCATAGTCCTTGATCCAAATAATTAGTACTTCCTTTAGTTATTTGATGTTTGGATGTCTGTATTTTCCAGCCATTCTCTTATATATTCCATACCTTTTTCTAGAGTTATTTTTGGCTGATATCCTAGCTGGGTTTGTGCTTTTTTGATCGAATAAGCATGAGGACTGGTGGAAAAGTCTACAGCTGCTGGTAAAATAACAGGCTTTAAACCCAAAATTCTCATTCTTAACAACTCCAATAAAATCAAAAACTTAACAATTGGTGCTGGTAGAGAAAAGGGTGCTGGTACATTTCCAACTTCAGCTAAACGCGTGTAGTATTCTTTCCAAGAAGTTTCCTGTCCATCAGAAAGATTGAAAGCTTCTCCATACGCTTCTTTTTCGATAGCAAGGAAAATTCCATCAATTAAATTATCTATATATAAATGGTTCATAACTCCCCTTCCCGCATCAGGTATGACAAATCTTTTTTGGCGCATCAGCGAAAGGGGACGAACAACCCAAGGATTACTCCTTGGACCATAAACAGCCGTCGGTCTAATAATAATTACACCAAAATTTGGTGGTGCATTTAGTTTTAAGATTTCTTGTTCACTTTCTATTTTTGTCAAAGAGTAAGGATTATTTTCGCTACGGAATGGGCCTTCTTCTGTAACTTGATTAGGATAGATAAAGCCGTATACTATGACGCTTGAGAGATGAACAAAAATCTTGACTCCAGCATTCATAGCTGCTTTGGCGATGTTGAGAGTACCACCAACATTGACATTACGAAACTCCTCTAGAGATCCCCCTTCTTTGACGAGGGCGGCTGTGTGTAGCACAATGTCTACTCCTTGACAAGCTTCTTGTACTACAATTGGATCGCAGATACAACCAACAAACACTTTTGCGCCTAGACTCTGGGCTATTTTAGCGTTATTGGGATCATTTTCTATTCCTCGAACATACATTCCTTGTGCGATCGCTAATTCGGTAGTGCGTAAGCCAATAAATCCACCTATTCCTGTGATCAGGATGGTTTTATTTTTAAGGTTCATAAGCTTCTTATTTAGCTAAACACAAAAAGCCGCTTAAGCGGTCTGGAAAAATTAAGTTATACCTGATGTGGTTAACTATAGCGGTTCTCATTTGAATCAAATACACCGCCATGAACAATTTAGAGACGTTACATGTAACGTCTGGGCGCAGCGTATTGCACACAACCGAGAAGCGCTATATGACAAAATTATTGTTGGGAAATCGACCACAGATGCACACAGATAAACACGATAGACACCGATAGATTATCCGTATGCATTTGTAGATATAGTTCTAAACTACATTTAGGAAACCATTTTGCAGCAAGTAGGTAGAGTAGGTCATAAACAGTTGTGTATCCATCGCTGGACAAACAATACCACTACCAGCTAGTGCATTTAGTGTTGCTTCACAATTAATGATTGGTCTTCTACTTTGCAGGTACAAATCGGGAATAGTGATTTGTTCTTCTGACCAACGTTCTAATAAGAAAGGTCTGAGGGTATATAAAGGATTCTCTGCTGAAGAGATATCATTAATTAATTTTGTTTGCCATTCTTGATAAGGAATTGGTTGAATAGCAAAACCAAGAGAATCCATCCATGCAAGTAAATCAGAGAAAGGAACAGGTGCAGGATGCTGTAAGTGAAATGCTTTTCCTAAAGATGCTTCTTGTTTTGAGAGATAAACAATAGATTTGCTGACATAATCAACAGGTGATGCATCCAACCGATAATCTACATCAGGGAAGTATCCCATCTGGATACAACCTTTAATTACCAAGTTGATAAAATCATCTGTATTACAAACACCTGTTTGGCTATCTCCTGCAATTAAAGGTGGTCTGTGGATAGTTACAGGAAGTCCGCGATCGTGAGCAATTGTGACTAGTTTTTCTGCTACCCATTTTGTTTGTGAGTAACCCAGAAAAATACCTTGCCAATGCTCAAAGCTATCGTCTTCTTTGACAATTTTACCAGCATAGAATGGTGATTCAAATACAGCCACACTAGAAACATAATGTACTGGCTTGACTTTAAAAAGACACGCCAAACGTAATACTTCTTGTGTACCTAAAACATTTGGTGTTTTGAGTGCAGAATAAGGATAAACATAATTGAGTGTTGCAGCACTATGATAAATACTATCAAGATTAGCAGCTAACATTTCAAAGGCTTCTTTGCTAATTCCTAATAGCGGCTGAGATAAATCACCAATTACTGGTATAATTCGAGGACGGAATATTTCATTCCAAAGTCCATAACTTTGCAAGTTTTTCGTGAGTTTTTGCTTACCTGCTTCTGGATGAGCAGCACGTACTAAACAATAAATATCAGCATTGGTTTGCTGTAGCAATTCGTAGATTAAAAAAGCTCCTAAAAATCCTGTTCCACCTGTAATAAACACATTATTTGGTTCACTTGTGAACACAAAAGAACCAGATGCAGGATGAATATTAGGATCAAGAACAACTTCAGCACTTAAATCCAAAACAGGAGCGACATTTTTAACTGCAACAGTTTCTTGTATATCTGATGCTAATTCTTGTGATTCTTCGGCTAAACGTTGAGAAAGTAAAGCAATAGTTGGGTAATGCCATAATAATGTCGGAGCTATTTTAAATCCGAGCATTTTTTCGGCTTTTGTGACAATTAACATCGCCTGAGTAGAATCCAAACCATAAGTATCTAATGGTTGTTCGGTATCAACTTGCTCTGCTTCTACTTGGAGAGTTTCGGCAAGATTAGATAACAACCAAGCTTGAATTTCTGCTGCTGATAAAGATTTTTTTGTTGTCATCATATTTAGACTTCCAATGTAGAATTCACAGGTATGTACTGGCTGTAGTAATTTGGAATTTGCAGCCCTTGAGTTTTCAAACTTTGAATTCGGTATAAATAGGTAGAACCGATCATTAGATGATTAGCAACATCCACGACGCGGCGATGATTTGGATCTGCTAGATAAGAACCACGTACCCAGTCATTAAAGCTACCTATTGCTGGGCCACACCAAATTTGATAATCAACTTCTCGACCTTTTTCTCCAGCATGAGACCAGCGAGAAGATAATCCTAAATACCAACGGAAAATTAGCGCCATTTTCAATTTAGGATTATTCACAGCTTTCCCCAATTTCTCTGGATTTTTCTGGGATAAATAAGAAGCTGTTTCTTCCCAAACTTGAGCAAGTGGCTTACGAAAAACTTGTTTTTCTAGTTTCTCTCTTTCTTGAGTCGGAATCTCATCAATTGAGTTATAATTTCTGTATATTTCATATAACTTTTGAGCGCGGAGAGGAAACATTGTACCGCGTTTGAGAACTTGCAGTTTTACCCCCATTTCAAACATATCTGCGGCTGGGGCCATCATCACATCAGCCATATCTGCTTGTGCTAACAATTGTTTGGTATGCTGACAACTTCCTGCTTCAATACATGATTGGTTAATTGAACCTGTCACCACATATGCAGCACCCATCATAAAAGCAGCTAAAGCAGATTGTGGTGTAGCAATTCCACCTGCAATTCCGACTCGGATAGGTTTTTCATATTTATATTGTGCCTGAATTTCATCCCGCAAAGACACAATCGAAGGTAGCAAGCAAACCAGTGGACGATTATCAGTATGACCACCAGAATCTGCTTCTGCTGTAATATCATCAGCAAGGGGAATTTTAGCTGCTAAATTTGCTTGTAATTCACTAATTAATCCTTGTGTAACCAATTCTTGCAGCATTTTTTGCGGCGCTGGTTGCATAAATTTAGTTGCAACTTCACGGCGGGAAATTTTAGCAATGATTTTGTTTTTTATTTCAATTTCATTAGCTGAATTGACACCCAATCCTGCGGCACGGTAATAAACTATGTTGGGAGTAATATCTAAAAAAGCCGAAGCTTCTATAGTTCTTACGCCATAATTGAGATATAAATCTACAGCACCGCGTTCTAGTGCAGGCTCATTAGGACTATGAATTAAATTAAAAGCGTAAGGCCCATTGGGTAAGGCGTATTGGATGCGGTTAATAGCTATTTCCAAGCGATTTGGCGGTAAACCACCTGCACCAAAGGAAGCCAAAATTCCCTCTTTTCCTAAAGCAATGATCATTTCTTCTGAGGCGATTCCACCAGCCATTGCACCAGTGGTATAGGCATATTTCACACCATGAAAAGCGAGAAAATTGGGGTCTCCTAATTGTTGTAATCTGATCGGTGGAATCACCATCAACAGTTCAATTTGTCCTGTTTTCCCATTATCAAGCGGAGACAAATAACCGTCGTTGGTGACACCAATTTTATTGTCAAGTTTAACGATATAACAAGGTTGATCTAATGCCAGGAGTTTTTCTTTGATTGTAGTAGGATCAAAAGCTACGCAATCTAAGGAACCTTTCCATACTTGATTAAAGTTGTAAGGAGAACCATAAAATTCAAGACCATTTTCTAGTACCACATCTATTGTTTTCACCGTAGTGATTCCTCAAGATAATTATTAGGAGTTGATTTATATTGCAATCCTAGTTGAAAGTATTTTTGAATTAATCGCAGAGTACGCAGAGGAACGAGGAGAGAAGGAGTTGTTATATGGCTTACGCATTCTCCTATTCCTCTGTCTGTCTTCTCTGCGGTTTTTTACTCACTCAGTAAATTTTCAACACAAGCGATTTGTAATTGAATCAGTTCGCTGATTTGCTGGCTAAATTCCTGACGAGATTGTAAGAAAGCGTCATGGGTTTTATGAACTTGGAAATTATTGGTGTTTAGTTGTTGGTAATGAGATTGATTGAGGAGGGTAATGGGTTGGATAATGATCTCAGGATTTGCTGTTGACTCAACAAATTGTACTTCTGCTTTTGGCTCTAAGCTGTTATCCATGATATTTTGTAGCGGCATTTTTTCCGGTTGAGTCGCAGGAGGATTGATGGGTTGAGGTTTTTTGGTAGTTATGGAGATGTTGCGGAAGAGTTGTTTGTTTTCTTCTGTTAAAATTTTGTCAGTTATGCTTTGTCCACCCAGGGTGACTTTTTTGAGTGTGAGTTTGGATTTTTTACTAGTTTCTGTTATCTGGGTGTAGAGTGGTAACAGGTCAACAGAAACTTGATGGCTGACGAGTTTTGCTAAAGCTCTGACAATACCAGAATGATCGTCTAAACCTCTGCGATTCAGGGATATGGTAATGTGTTGTTTGCTGTCGAGAATTTTATCTATCCAGCGTGAACAAATATTACCTGCACCAGTTTCGATAAAGATTCTCGCGCCATCATCATAGACTCGGTTGACTAGGCGGGGAAAATCTAGTTGTTGGGATAAACCTGTGGCGATACTGTTGGCGATCACACTACTTTCTATTCTCACTGGACCATACTCAGCAGCAGAGTAGAGGGTAACATCTGGTAGGTTTTTCTGGATGGGTAGGGTGTTGACTCTGGCGATTTCACTATACTCGGAACCCATCGCCTCACAATGGATCACGTGATCGAAGGGGGCGCGGAAAGCGTTACAGCCTAATATTTGAATGATTCTTTCACAAGCTGCTGGTTGACCGGCGATGACAACTTCTTCTGGTGTGTTGATTTGGGTTAAGAAGACGCGCTTCTCATATTTGAGGTATTCTCTGACTTGCGATGGGGTTGTCATGAGAACATAGTTAGCCCAGAAATTATTATCCTGAGTTGGTGGTAATTGCCAATACTGGCGAACGGCTGTTTTTGCACCAGATAATCTGTCGGCGAATAGGGATGAGTCGTGGAGAGCGCGGATTCCTTGGGTGAAGTTATCCCAGACACCCGTTGCAGACATCATACTGGTTTCACCCAAGCTGTAACCAAAGACAAATTCGGGTTTGACTTGGAATTGATCGCGAATGATTTGGGTGATGAATCTGGTAAACAGCATGTCTACATCGAAAATGGCTAGAGGATCATCGAGAAATTGCTGTTCTTTGGTTTCAAGTTGGCGAGATGAAAGTTTATTTAAGCTTCGGGGAAAGACGATGGGGGAGATATCGGCGACAAGGTTTTGTAGTTCTTTAATGGCGATGTCGTCGAGGATATTCGGGAATAGACGGAACAGATTACGCCCAATACCTAGATAAGAGTTGACTGCTGCTGGATAGACATAAGCAATTCCCCCACGTTTACCCAATGGTTTGGCTGTGAAGTAACTACCTAGTGGTGTTTGCCAATCTTGTTGTTTGGTAAAGGCGTTATCTATACCTTTTCTGGCGGCTGCAATTTCTCTGGTGAGTTCGTTTTGGTTGTGTGCCAGAATTACTAGGATGTAGTTTGCACTTAAATCTAGTTTATAGTTGGCAAAAGCTAAATTAGCAGCGTTGGCGAGAGAAGTACCGTTGCTGACGGTGTTTTCCAGGGCGTCAAGTTGGGTAAGTAAATCTGTGCGATCGCGTCCAGTGATTGGGAATAAATAAAAGGGTGTTTGCTGCAAAAATTTGCTGCTGCGTTCTTGTTGTTCTGGTTCTTCTGATAAGATGGCATGAGCATAACTGCCATCTATTCCTATACTATTGATAGCAGCAATTCTTTTTGTCGCTTGTTTGTCGAGAAACCAAGGTCTTGATTCTGTTGCAACGTAGAAGGGAGTGTGGGGAGAATTCACTCCCGCTTGTACCTGATCTTTAACTCCACTCCAATTTGGTGTACCTGGAATATATCTATAGTAAAGACACAAAGCAGTCTTGATTAAACTAGCAATTCCTGATGCAGTGTATGTATGACCAATATTAGCTTTAACACTGCCAATTGCATAGTTTAAATCATTTGCACTTCCTGGATAAGCCCTAAGTAAACCTGTGATTTCGGCTTCGTCTTCTTGTTTATTACCACTACCGTAAACTTCTAAATAGTTAACGTCAGATGGTTTGATACCCGCCATTAACAAAGCTTGTTGGCTAACTTGGTGAACGGCTTGAGAATTACTCTCACCCAGACGATCTTGCACAAAACTGATTGCATCAACGGCTGCGTAAATGCGATCGCGCTCTTTTTTGGCAGTTTCATGCAGTTTTAAAACTACTGCACCTGCACCTTCTCCAACCATCCAGCCATTGACTTTTTGATCATAACTGAGGGTATTTGCACCAGAATTAATTGCTGTTCTTTGATTACGCAATAATACATTTTCCATCCCACCAGCTAAATCAATTGCACCCACAAGTACAGCATCTGCTTCCCCGGTTATGAGTAAATGTTGGGCAACTTCCAAAACTTTGAAAGTGGAATTTTCACCCGCCGTTATGGTAAATGCAGGCGCTGTGAAATCCCACAGCGAAGAAATGCGACTCGCCATAATATTGGCGATGTAACTTACATATTCGCTGCTTTCAACGGGATGGTGAATACCATCTTTAACAATAGTTTCTAACTGCTTAACTTTATCGGTTGGTAGAGAAATTTCTCCGGCAATTAAACCTTCTTTAATCTGCCAATCTAAATTCCATCTTTGCTGTAAATGATGTGCAGAAAATTCTGTTTCTGCGGCAATTATTACTGATACATTTGCACCTTCTTTAATGCCTGCATCTTTTAAGGCACGTTCGGCAACTTTCAATAATAATAATTGTTGTTGATTGAGTTTTTCTAGTTCGTTCGGTGGAATTTTGCTGGAAACTGTATCGATTTCAAAATCTGTAATGTACGCGCCTAATGGTGGTTTACCGTCAGCTAAACCGTATTTTTTCAGTAACTCTGCTTGGTTTTCTATTCCGTACCATCTCTGGGGTGGTAGAGGAATAAAATGTTGTTTACCTTCGTAAATACTGCGTTCAAAAGCATCTAAACCATCGCAGCCACCAAAAAAGGCATCCATGCCGATAATAGCGAGTTTAGCGGGGTGCAGAGATTTTTCTGGTGTGACTGATTCTGTTGTATTTCCTTCTTCCAAAATCATATGGGCATTAGTTCCACCCAAACCAAACGCACTGATAGCAGCGCGTTTTATCGGTTGATTTTCCGGCCAATTGCTGGTGTTGGTAACAATGCGTTGCGGTGAGACAACATTGTTGTCTGTACCCATCGGTTCTGTAATATTGATTGTGCCTGGAATTACGCCATTAGACATGCTCATCAGCACTTTCATTAAGCTAACGCTGCCAGCAGCTGTCAGCAAGTGACCAACGTTAGATTTTACAGAACCGAGTAAAGGTGTGGCTTGATATTTACCAAAGAATGATTCTATAGATTGAAATTCGGTAGTATCGCCTAACAATGTGCCAGTCGCATGGCATTCCATGTAATCTATATTGTTAGGATTGATTTGTGCTTCTTGGTAGGCGCGTTCAAAAGCCAAGGTTTGTCCTTTGGAATTGGGGCTGAGTAAGTGTTTACCCCGACCATCATTAGAAAGACCGTTACCCGTAATGGTAGCATAAATGCGATCGCCATCTCTAACAGCATCACTATATCGCTTCAGCACCACCATCCCCACACCTTCCGCAGTCAGCATCCCCCGCGATAATTTATCTAAGGGACGGCTGATATCATCGTTTTCGGGATATCCTTGAATACCAGAAAACAACATTCTAATAAATAGCGGATCTGCACAGCTGATACCACCTGCTAACATCAAATCAGCTTTATTTGTCCACAGATAATGCGATGCTAACTTGATAGAATATTGTGGTGATGAACAAGCAGCATCTAAACAAAAGTGAATATTTGATAATGAGAAAGCTTGGGCGATGATTGCTGCTGGTAAGCCTGAGATCATCGCATTGTAAAATGAGGCTTGAGCAGATGAATTTAAAGTAGCTAAATCGAAGTCTTGCTGTTGTAATAGTTCTCTGATCGCTGGTGTAAGAATTTGTTGATAAATTGGTGCGAATAATTGATTAGATGCTTTGGTAGGGAGAGAGAGTGTACCTAATATGACTCCGCATTGAGAGAGAATAGATTCTTGATTTAGATAACCGCTATGTTGTAAAGCTTGTTTGGCAACAAGCAGTGACCATTTAAAGGTATTATCTAGTTTTTCTAGTAATTCGGCTGGTAGTTTATAGCCTGTAGGATCAAATTGAAAATCACGGATGAATCCACCTTTGAGTGAGTAGATTTTATCTGCTTTTCCTTTACTTGGTTCGTAAAATGTTTGGGGATTGACTCCGATTTCTTGGGAGGTGAGAGATGATGTCGAATCTTTTTTTTTAATCAGGTCTTGCCAAAATTCTTCTGGATTTTTGGCATTGGGAAATAGGCATGAAAATCCAATAATTGCTATTTTTTCCACGGGGGAACTCCTAAGTCTTAATGCTTTAAACGCAGAGTGTTACAGAGGGTATGCAGGGTTTTTATGAGTGAATATTTAATATCAAGTTCGGCTAATTGCTTACAATAAACTGCTAGGCTGTTGGTCATTTATTTTTCCCATTACCAATTACCAATTACCAGCCTATGCGACAGTATAAGTAATAAAAGCAAACATGATATAATTGGTGTTTAGGATTTTGGCTGCATTAATTTTGCTGGGAAAATTATACCTTTACCTCCGAGAAGTTGGGAGTAAATTTTTCCTTGTTTGTCGTGTACGAAGAAGTCAGCAATAACACCTGTTTGGGTTTTACTTTTGACTTCACAGGAGACGTAGAAAGATTGGTTATAAGGAGTTTTGGCAAATTGTTCGTATTTTTCTTGTTGTCCTGGTAAGCAAATTTCTTGATGGTAATGGTTTAGCCAAATCCACAAAGGATGGGTGCTTAGATCGGTTGTGAATCCATTGATCCAATATGCTGGAAATTGTCCTTGTTTGGTTTTGTCGATTTCTTGCCAACAACATTCGACGGTTATTTTTTCGGAGTTAATATTTATGATTCTTCTAAGTTGTTGAAATGCTGGACCATGAAATAATGCTGATTCTCCTGTTTGATAAAAGTCTTTACCTGTGGTGGTAATGATATTATCTTCTGTGAGGTTCAGTTTCTCATAAATAGGGGCTGGCGGAATATCACGCAGGAGTTTAACTTGTGTGCTGAAATGATATATGGTTTTACCTTCGGGATTTTTACTCCAGATTTTGCACAATATATTTACTTCGTGATTATCAATATTTTTGGATGTTTCTTGTAAGTCGAGAATGTATTCATCAGCTAGGGTTTCATTAAAGGTGATTCCTTTAAAAATACGGAAATCTGTGCTACTGAATGCTTTATAGCCTGGATATAATTTTTCACAGACATCAGACATCCATGAAACTGCACAGGTAGCTGGTAAAACCGGATTCCCAGCGATGACATGATCCTGTAAAAAGGGATTTGCTGCAAGTGTCAGTTTGCGACGGATACGATAGGTGTGGAGTTCAGTATCTAAAGGCGCAGCTGGTGTAGGCATGGGGCTACCAATCACAACTTGTGTGGTATTGTGATTAGCATTATGCAGTTCTCTAACTAACATTTGTGTCCCAGCTTCTATTGGGATAATATCAATACCCCGACGCGCAAATTCTTTTTTCAATTGTGGTGTCACCATCCCACTATCCCAACCTCCCCAGTTAATTGCAACAACGTGAGATTGGGGATATTGTTGTTTGAATAAATGGGCTGATTTGTTAAGAATTTCGTTAGCGATCGCATAATCAGATTGTCCGATGTTACCGTAAAAACCAGTTACGGAAGAAAACAAAACTAAATGCTCAATCTGATTGGGTTTGACACAAGCTAAAATATTTTCTAGTCCTTGAACTTTGGCTGTATAAACTTTTTCAAAGTCTTGTTCGGTTTTCTTTTCGATTAATTTATCGGCTAAATTACCAGCACCGTGAATGATACCTGTAATTTCACCTATGCGTTCAACAGTCGCTGTAAGTTTTTGATTTAAAGCTGAAGTATCGGTGACATCTACACTAATATATTCAGCTTGTCCACCTGCTTGTTGAATTGCTGCTAATGTTTCTTGAATTTCTCGACTCGATGCTAGTTGATTATATAATTTCTGCACACTCATGGGTGTGGGCTTCTCTCCAGTGGAAAGAAGATATTCCATGATGCGTTTTTTTAATGTTGCTTCATCAAAACAATTTTGAGCAAAATCAGGTTCTGTTTCTAAAACTTCCGAACGTCCCAGCAAAATAAATTTACAAGGATGCTGCTGTGCTAATCTAATTGTACACTTAGCCGTAATTCCTTTAGCCCCACCACTAACCAAAAAAACAGATGTAGGGCGAATCTGAGTTGCTGTAATCATAATTTATCCTCTCGCAGAGACTAACTAACTACAAAATATGAATGATTAGTAAAATTTGCTTCTTAACTACTCACCAATAAACAAACTAGTAATACTGCTCAAGCATCTGTTTGTATCGGTTTTATAAAAAAATCGAAATACTAGTAGTTATAATTAACTGGATTACGTTGATTTGTAGGAGATTTTTGAGGCGGATTTTTGAAAGCGATCGCCATTATTAAAAACATCACCATCATGACAGCAATTATTATTGGTAAAGGAACAAAACTGTTTTCTTGAGATTCTGAATTAGAACTTGCACTTAATTTATTCCTAGTAGAGGAACTAGAACCTGAGCTTGATTTACTAGTAGAACTAGAACTAGATTTAATATTAGAAGATGAACTCAAATTAGAATTAGGATCAACTAATCGAATATCACCAAGGTCTTTTTGTTTTGGTGATAATTTTATTGAAGAGTTATAATTTTTGTAGCCATTGGCTTGAATAGATAATTGTGCCTGCAAATAATTGCTGTTATTAAAGTTAATTTTTAGTCGATATATCCCTTCCAAATCTGTGTAGGTAATCACTGAATTACCTGCATATGTTAGTAAAACTTTCGCCCTACTAATGGGGGCTTGTTTTTTTTGGTCAACAACGCGACCGAGAAAAGTAATTGTTTGATGCTTGGACATATCTTCTGTCGCATATGAGAAATGGAAGTAGATTTTGAAGATGGGGAGACAAGGGAGAAATGATCTCAAACTTTCTCCCTTCTATGTCTTTATGTCCCTGTTTCCTATTTATCAAGTACGCTAACCAAGGTTACTCTTCCTTGTGAACCATAGGCTACTTCAGTAAGATAACGATTGGGGTCGTGAAGTTCAGCAAATATGTGTTGTGCTGAAGTTTCGGCGTTAAGATCAGGACTAAGGTCTATTGCCCGACAATATACTTTTGGCCATTCCCAAATCATGGTTTTGGTTAATCCAAATAAACCTGCACCGATCGCCCCAAAGTTGATTTTGTGTTCAACTCCAAAAGCCCCATCTAGACGTGCTACGGTACAGAAACAACTGCGTCCGTAACTGGCTGCTGCATTGAGGGATTTTTTCAGGTGTTTCGCCATGAAGAAGACTTGCTTAATCATCGCTTTTTCTTCTGGGAAATAAGCAATCTTATCGTTGTGGGTAGCCTGAAAGACTGGGTGAATGTGAATAAATGCGCCAACGTTACCGTAATTAGTGGCGATCGCTGCTAGTTGCTGTTGTAGATGTTCCTCTGTTGAGTCTTGTAAAATAACACGATTCACACCTGCTGGTAAGGGCGATTTTTCGGGAACTAGGGACGGAGGTAAGTTTAAAATTACTACTTTCCATCCCCGTTGGCTGAGTAATTCTGCAACTTTGGTAGTAGTCAGGGAACCATCGTCGGTAATTAAGGCGATGTGTCCCTCTGGTATGGGAAATTCCCAAAAGTCGGGAGGTGGGAGAATTTGCAGCTTGGCTGGACGACGTTGGACGTTGGGTACTAACTCATCTGGCTGGTTAACAGGTTCATGTTGCTGCTTTTTTTTTTCAGCTCCAGCTAGTTTCTGGAGGTACTCAACTATTTGACCGATGGTGCGTAGTTCTGCTAATTCTTCCACATTACTCGGTTTTGGTAGGTCGGGGTACTGTTCTTGTAACGCCCCCATAATTTCTACCCGTTTAATCGAGTCAATCCCCAAGTCTGCTTCCATATCCATGTCGAGTTCTAGCATTTCGACTGGATAACCTGTTTTTTCGCTAGTAATATTTAACAGGGTTTCAGCTAAGTTACTTAAGTCAATCTCTATTGCGGGAGTCGCTGTTTCAGTAACACTGATGATTGGTTCGGCGACTGCAACACTTGTGCGAACTGCGAAAGAGTCATTACTGAATTCAGGTACAGCTTCTGAAGACACTTCTGAAGACGCGGAGAGAGGGAGATGCGGTGACTCTTCAGAAGACTCGGTGAGCGGAAGACGCAAAGACGCGGAGAGTATTTCACCTGTATTCTCCGTGTCCCCCTTCTCCTCTACCAACGCGGGGGTAAAAACTAACGATTGTAGATACTGGACGATTTGACCAATGGTACGTAGTTCCGCCAGTTCTTCTACATTACTTGGCTTGGGTAAGTCGGGGTATTTTTCTTGCAATGCACCCATGATTTCTACTCGTTTGATCGAGTCAATCCCTAAGTCTGCTTCCATGTCCATATCGAGTTCTAACATCTCGATGGGATAACCAGTTTTTTCACTGGTAATGGCTAGCAGGGTTTGATCTAACTCAGATAAATCAATAGTTGGTGCTGATGTTGCTGGTGGTAGTGGTTCTTGAGTAATTACTGGTTGCGGTGGTGCGCTGATGGTCGGAGGAATTTCTGGTTTTACGGTTGTTGTACCGTTTGGAATTACAGTTTCAGTTACAGCTTGGGGCTTACTTTCTGATATCTTGACACTAGCTGGAACTGAACTTTCTTCTTTAACAGCAGGAGTTTGAGTTTCTTGGATTTTAGTAACGGGGGGAACAGGAATTTCTACTTTAGCAGGTACACTTACCTGAGCAGAAATTACTGGTTGAGTAGTTCCACCCTCGCTGATGAGTTGAGAGTATTCTTGCTGAACGAGTTGGAAGAAGTTTTTGGTGTATTCTATCTGATCTTTGAGATATTGTTGATGAATGCGTAGGGTTTCACCTTGTTGGGCGTGAAACTGCATCATGCTACGGTCTAAGCTTTCAATGATGCTTGGTTTTAGCTGGGCTGCATCTGGTGAATGTTTACCGTTAGCAAGCAGAGAATTCTGCTGCTGCATGAGTTGGAAAAAGGTTTTGGCATATTCTATCTGATGGTTCAGATAGTGGGAATGAACTTGTAAATTCTCGCCTTGATTTTGTTGAAATTGTGTCAGGACGTACTCTAAGCTTTCTAAAACTCTTTGGTAATTTACAAGTTTATCTGGGATTTCTGGCATTTTTGACTCCAGAACTGACTTAGGTGAGAGGGGGGAAGTGTGGGGAGTGTGAGAGGTGGAGATTAGAGATTGGGAATTACTGTTGCTTTTTACCCCTTCTGTTTTAACCTTTTGAACTGTGTCTTGTAGCAAGTGGGGTTGTTTGCTGTGTCCGTTAGTACCGTTAGTACCCTTAGTACCGTTAGTTTGTGGCAATGCGATCGCACTTGTGGGAGCAAAATTAGAATTATGTGGCAATTTCACTGTTTGCCCATTCTGCAATGCTTGCTCAAATGCCATTTTCGTTTTGTCTGATACGTAGTTACTACCGCATAATTTCACGTTCAAACCTTTGTTTTTCGGCGCTTCGGCAATTACTGGCGGTAGTTGGTAAGGGTCGAGGTTTTTCAGAGACATACCTGCAACCCGCAGTTGTACGGCGGCTTCGCGGACAGAACGATCGCTATTCTTTTGGGCGCTGGGGTTGAGTGCGATCGCCATATGGGGGCGATCGCCTAAGATATCTTTAATTAAGTTGGTAAGAATATTTCTCGGCCCAAATTCTACGAAGCAGTAACCCCCAGCAGCATAAATATTTTCGATTTCCTGCTTGAATAGTACAGAGTTAGAAAGGTGGGTTTCGAGGGTTTTTTGAATGACTGCTGGTTCTTGGGGATATTCCTTACCTGTGACGTTGGTGAAAACAGGGATTTGGGGAATTTGGAAGTTGGCATTTTTGATTGCGATCGCAAAGGATTTTTGAGCAAAAGCAATTAGCGGTGTGTGGAAAGCTGCGGATACTGGTAAAGAAACGGCTGCATATCCTTGTTTTTGCAGTGCATCCTTGACTTGGGTGATCGCGTTGGTCGGGCCTGCTAATACGACTTGGCGGGGTGAATTGAAGTTGGCGATCGCTACCTGGGGATAATTCCTGATTACAGCTTCTACCTTACTCAGGTCTTCTTTGACCGCCAGCATCGCTCCTGTATCATAATTGGGATCTTGGGGCGCTGCCATTGCCTGTCCTCGTGCTTTCACAAGCAAGCAATAATCTGCATCACTCAACACTCCCGCCGCCCACAATGCTGTTAGTTCACCAAAACTGTGTCCGGCGATAAAATCTGCCTTAAATCCAGATTTTTGCAGGATTTTATACATCCCTGCGCTCAACATCCCAATTGCTGGTTGAGCATATTGTGTCCTTTGTAATGCTGCAACTTGAGCATTCTTTTCAGTCTCTTCAAATACGGGATGGGGAAAAACTATCTCAGATAGTGGCTGCAAGTTATCTTTGCATAACAAGCTATCCATGTAGCCATACAGATTCCGCATTTCCGGGAAATTCATGACTAATTCCCGACCCATATTCAAGTATTGCGAACCCTGCCCTGAAAATAAAGCTACTACCTTTCCGGCTAATTCCATACCAGAAGCACGGTAGTAAACACCTTGGGGATGTTCCCAGGATGTCGCAGTGGGTTTGTTTTTCAGCAAGTCGATACAAATTTGCAGTAACTTGCAAGCTTCAGCGCTATTCTCAGCGACAAAACCAACCCTAGCAGCACTCTGGGGAATTTCTTTGATTTTGCAAGCTTCGAGCAATTCTATATAATTCTTATTACCTGTCTCAGACTGCAATTGAACTAAAGTTTCCTGACAGCTGCTTAATAACTCCGCCGGAGTTTGAGCAAACAGGACTACTTCACTAGGTGCAGTGTGCAAGCGGTAAGCTTGGTTGTGTTCGCCTTCGTATTCTTCCAGAACGACATGGTAATTTGTACCACCAAAGCCAAAGGAACTGACACCCGCGCGTCTTGGCGCTTCTCCTTGTGAGCGAATCCAGGGTCTTGTTTCTGTATTTAAATAGAAGGGAGAATTCTTGATCTGAAGTTTGGGGTTGGGTTCAGTGACGTTTATTGTAGCTGGTAGGATCTTGTGATGGAGTGCCAAAACAGTTTTGATCAAACTCGCCGCACCAGCCGCCGCTTTTGTATGTCCGATCTGGGATTTGACTGTACCAAGGGCGATGTGATGTCTTTTAGAGCTATGTTCTCCGAAAAATTCTCGTAAAGATCCGAATTCGGTTGGATCACCCGCCATAGTCCCTGTACCGTGGGCTTCAATCAGGGAAACAGTTTCGGGTGTAAAGCCTGCATCTTCGTAGGCGCGGCGCAATGCTTGTACCTGTCCGGCTTGGCGAGGGGCGTAAATACTTTTATAACGTCCATCGCTGGATGTACCGATACCCTTGATGACTGCATAGATTTTATCGTTGTCTCGAACCGCATCTTCTAAGCGTTTGAGAACAACCATACCGATACCTTCACCCAACATCATGCCATCAGACTGGGTATCGAAGGGTCTAACGACGCCGCTAGGAGTTACCGCCGGTGTTTTGCTAAAACTGATATAAGCTGTGATCGAGTTGTCAGTGTCAACGCCACCAGTCAGCATCATGTCACAACGATGCTCGACTAATTCACTAACTGCCATTTTCAAGGCTGCGAAGGAACTAGCACAAGCAGCGTCAACTGTACAATTTATTCCGCCTAAATTCAAACGGTTAGCAATCCGTCCAGAGATGACGTTCGCTAACATTCCGGGGAAGGCGTTTTCATCCCACTTGACATAAGCGCTTTTGATTTTCTCAATGATTTTTTGGGTATCTTCATCAGATAAGCCGCTACTTTTGAGGGCTTTTTCCCAAATTGGATATTGCAAACGCGAAGCCAGGGGAATCCCTAATTTTAGGGCTGCTGATCCTAAGATGACACCGACAGTCTCGCGACTAAATTCCCGGTTTTCGCTGTAACCAGCATCTTCCATCGCCTGTTTGGCAATTAGCAAACCCAACAGTTGTGAGACATCTGTAACTTCTAAAATATTTGGTGGAATCCCAAAATCCATGGGGTTAAAATCAATATGAGGTAGAAATCCGCCTTTTTTGCAATAAGTTTTGTCTTGTGGTGTTCTGGGGTTTGGATCGTAGTAATCTTCCACACTCCAATGGGTGGGTGGAATGTCGGTTATACAGTCAAGTTTATTAACAATATTTTGCCAATATTCCCGCAAGTTTTTCGCTTGGGGGAATAAAGAAGCCATACCAATAATAGCAATAGGATTATGCTGCAATTTTCTGTTTATTTTTTCGATTCCCATAGACTTATCCGACATCCTTTTTTTGACCTCAAGAAACCTCACCACTGCCTTTTCACAATTGTTTATCTGTTCTTCCAATTGCGCTAAGGCAATCTCAATTGAATGAGCAGACATAGAAAATGATTAATTTTGGTAATGTGGATGATATAACTGCTACAGTTTCTGTAGCGAATTAATGCAGCAGTTATCTTATGCACAAGGGCTAAATACTTGTATTGACATCAGCACCTAATAGGCAAATGTCACCCTGGCAATTTTGGATTTTGGATTTTGGATTAATAGTTTTTGGAACTTCAATTCTAAAACCGCAAATCGCAAATCTCAAATCGGTTCACTCGATGAAAATAATTTTGCTTGTGTCTGTTACAATTAGATCAAAAATATTACACAACGCTTGACTCATGAGATTGTGGTAATAAGTCGATGACGTTGTTGTAACTAGTAAAGTAGTCTTGCAGTGCGTTAGCTGCCTGACCCGTAAACTCTATCCATTCGTAATTATGGAGATTGGGGGAGATGCTTTCACACTGGAATATTGAAAACTTAGGAGTAACTAACAGAACAGAAACGCTTTTTACTTCTGAGCCAGTTTGATTATCTAGCTTAACTGCGGCAATGTAGCTGGTGTTAAGAATAACATTCTGAATCTTGATAAATGCCATAGCAGTTTCGACTTCCAAGATAATATATTCTATGAATTATGTCAAACAATGTTTGACAAATTCGCTACCGAAAAATATCTCCTTTCATTTGAATTCATAAGCAATTAGAAAAATAATTGAACTAACTAGAAGGTAGAAAGCTAAAGGTGCTTTTTGATTGAATTCCAATAGTTAGCATTTTACGTTTAATACTGTTCGCTTACTGAATCATTAATGATGGCATAGGGACTTTTTTTAGTGCGTAGTTATGTACTCTCAATTAATTATTCACTAACTAATAAGCCTTGTTGCCTAAAAGAACGACAATTAATACCAAGATTAGCATAGCCAGCATTAACTGGATTGTTCGTAGGAGGCAATTTTAGAAAAAATATAATTACAAACTTGAACAATTATTAAAAAGTAGCATTTCTTACTATTACCTCAAGTGAAAAAGTAGAAAAGGGAACTCTTAACTGAGAATAGGAAGTGTACTAACTTTTCTCCAAATCAAATAGCAATCCTATATTTCGTAATTATATTAATAAATACTCTCAATCAATTATTAATTTTGGAATTAAATTAACAATGTCATCAAAAAAATTGTGCAATAAGTAAACATCAGTATATTTTTCATGACAAGCTGATGATTCAGCTATTAATGATGCTGATTTTTTAATAAAACTAAACTAGACATATTAAGAGGTTATTAAAGTCAATATTTATTTACATTTTGTTGTTAGTCATTGGTCATTAGTCATTCTCCCTTATCCCCCAAATCTCCTTCCCTCATTACCCCATCCCCACAGCGATGTTGGCTTTTTTCCCAGTCCACTTTTCCCAACGGATAATTTCGCGACTGACTAATTCTGGGTTATGATCTCCGATAAAGCAGATACGCCCCATCTTTTCACTAGCACTCAAAATTTCACCATTTCCCATAAATGGAGCAATGACAAATTGATCTTGATGACTTGTATAAAAGTTGATCAGGTAATTAATTATTCCCTCTATACCTTCAATATGAATTGGTGTTTGCGGTTTAGGTATAGATTGATGAGAAAAAATGCCAATATACAGGTTACTAATAATTAATTCATACTGATAAGGCATCCGAGTCTGGCTGCAAAACTCATAAATTTGATCTTGGGAACGTAATACTGCAACAATTCTTGCTTCATCAACCAAGTAATCATGGTTCCAAGTGGGCGATAGAGTGGCGATCGCCAAAGCTGCATTCGATGGTAATAGTTGTCTAAAATCTTTACTACTGGTATCACCACAATAAACTAAATGCCTACCCAGCACTAATTCATCACCAAATTTGACTTGCGGTTCTTTGAAAATAACGGTTGTTTTGGGATCTGGCTGTTCTAAACGATTTGGCACTTTTTTAACAGCTGACTTTGCTTGTTTTTGAGCGATCGCACTTTTGAAGGCTAATAACTGTAACTCCTTTTGCTTGGCTCGTGATTCTGCTGCTAATTGTGCTTGTCGTTCAGCTTCTTGTTCTTCTCCCTTGGCTTTGGCTAATTGTGCAGCTTCTTCAGCTTGTTCTGCTAAAGTACGTTCAGCAGTAGCTGTTCTGGCTATTTCTAACTGAGCCGTAGTACTTTTGGTTAATGGTGTTTCTTTAATGAGCTGTTTTACTTCCGGATGAATAGCCTTAGCTATCTGTAAGCCTTGCTGCAAAGTACGTTCAGAGAAACCTGTTTTTTTGGCGATATCCTTGGTAGTCTTGGCAGGTGGTGAAATGGTTGCACTACCTTTGAGAGTATATTGGTTATCTCCTGCTTTTGCTCTGAGTCCCATCCGTTGAAGAATTTGCTCCCGTTCCAGCCAAAGTTCATTACGTTCGAGAGGTTCTAACTCATTGCGGATCAAATTTTCGTCTATTTCCGCTAGACGAGATTGTTCAGCATCTTCATAATTAACAACATTGCACTCAATTTCTTCTAAACCCAGCATCTGACAAGCCGTCAAACGGTGCAATCCAGCAACTAAGTTGTAATGTTGATCTAAGGTGATTGGGTTTAAAAGACCATTTGCTTGAATAGATTCTTTTAAATCCTTAACTTTCTCGCCATTTAATGGACGACGATTCACACCAATTTTAATTTTGTCTATAGATATCTTAGGCATAATTACTGTTTTTCTAAGTCGTCAGTCAGAATACCCGCAAGACGATAAACCCGATTTTATTTCACCAGTGCGATCAAAAACATTAATTTTATGAAAACTCTGATGAAAATGTCTTAATGCTTTACGGCCATTCGATTTGAGATTGATTCCACAAATAAATTTGCTTGCTCTTACTTTTTTTCCTACAGCCTTATTGAAGCCAATGCTCTTAAAAAAGTTCCCCATAGCGATAGGAGGTGTGGGGAGTGTGGGGAGTGAAAAAGTGAGAAAGAATAATAAATAATAAATAAATGACTAGTCCTCATCCCCAATCCCTTATCCCAAATCCCTATTACCTCTTCGCCCCCAATCCCCGATCTCCAATCCCCTGCTTGACAACATTAAAGTTTTTTGCCATATTGGAAGGCGAGTTTTTGGATATCCATATCATTGCCGCTTCGTTTTAATCTCAGATTCTTTTTCGACGTAAAAGTTTTCCAAATTAGTAGTGTTATTGTTCAGGGCCTACTTTACCAGATATCTACCAAGAGTAAAATTGAGAAAATTTTGGTGTAAGGCTGCTGTTGATTGTGCAATCAATTACATTTAATTAGGTCGGCACAAATGAAGCTAATTGACGAGGGTCGTCATTTGTCATTTGTCATTAGTAAGGATTTCTATTAATCAGTGAACAGTTAGAAAAACAGGTGTAATTCCCAGAATCGATTAATAACTGATAACTGATAACTGTAATTTCTCGCAGTCATTGTTAGTCTTTTATTGTTTGTTGTTTGGTATTTCAAGCACCAACAACTAAGAATCAACTATCAACAATCAACTATCAATATCAACCAACAAAAATATGACAGCAGACAAGAAAAACTTGTTCTTCGCAAAACCTTTAACTAGGTGGGGAATTTTTTTGGCGGTTTCCATTGCTTTTGCTACGGGCTTAGTGTCTTTCTTCAGTTTGTTATTGCTTCGCTCCCAAGTTCAAAACGAACCACAAAAGCCTGTGAAAGCTGCGCCTGCAAGAGTTGCTGTGACTGCTTTAGGGCGGATTGTACCTGATGGCGAAATCACTCAATTGTCTGCTCCAAGTTCACTAACTGGCGTACGAGTAGAAAAGCTGTTGGTAAAAGAAGGAGATCAAGTCAAAGCAGGTCAAGTAGTGGCGTTGTTGGAAGGATACACGCGTACTCTTGTGGCTGTACAACAAGCCTTAGACAGCGTGACAGTGGCTCAAGCTAAACTAGCACAGGTGAAAGCTGGCGCAAAAACAGGCGATATTGATGCTCAAAAAGCAGCGATCGCTCAGGTAGAATGGCAATTACAAGGAGAGATCGCCACTCAGCAAGCAGCGATCGCCAGTCTCCAAGCCCAAGTACAAAATGCCGAAACCGAAAACAACCGCTATCAACAACTATATAGAGAAGGTGCAATTTCCGCATCAACAGCAGAGAGCAAAGCGTTGCAACTGAAGACCTTGCAACAGCAACTAACTGAAGGTCAAGCAGCCCTTACACGCACTGTTGATACTCTCCAACAACAACTCAGAGAATCTAAAGCCAAACTAGGAAGTATAAAAGAGGTGCGTCCCACAGATGTGCGCCTAGCACAAGCCGAACTCAAGAGTGCGATGTCTGCTGTGAAACAAGCACAAGCCCAGCATGAATTAACTTACGTAAAATCTCCAGTCAGTGGTAAAGTTTTGAAAACTCATGCCAAATCAGGAGAAGTAGTCGCCACTAACGGTATTGTAGAGATTGGTAAAATTTCTCAAATGTACGCGATCGCAGAAGTTTACCAAACAGATATTCAAAAAGTACGTATAGGTCAAAAAGCGATCATTACTAGCACCGCCTTTCCTGGCAAAAAATTACAAGGAACCGTGAGCGAAATCGGTTTACTCGTTGACAGACAAAATATTTTAAGTGTCAACCCTGGTGCAGATACAGATCGCAGAGTCGTTGAAGTCAAAATCCGCCTCGATAACCCAGCAGATAGCCAACAAATCTCAGGTTTAACCAACTTACAAGTAGATGTAGCTATTAAAATTTAGCCACCCACAAAACAAAGTAGTTAGGCTAGTTTTTTACTACTAATTACTAACCACTAACTACCAATTACCAATTACCAATTACCAAATCATGGTGTTTAAAATTCCTCTGGCATGGTTGCAACTAGTCAGAAACAAAATTCGTTCTCTAGTAGCTGTAGCTGGCATTGGTTTTATTGTAATTTTGATGTTTATGCAACTTGGATTTCAAGATGCTCTCTACTCCAGTGCTACCCAGGTGCATCGCAATCTCCGAGGCGATTTATTTTTAGTCAGCGCTCAATACAAATCTTTGACTGCAATTCAAAGCTTCTTTCGGACTAGATTGTATCAAGCTTTGGGGTTTGATGGTGTAGAATCAGTTAGTCCTATATATTTGGGATTTGCTAAATTTAAGAACCCCGAAAACGGCGAGAAATATTCAATCTATGTGATTGGTTTTGAACCAGGAAGACCAATCATGAATATGCCAGAGGTTGAGAAGAATATAGATAAAATTAAAATTCCTGATGTCGTACTTTTTGACCGCAATTCTCGCCCAGAATTTGGGCCAGTTGCCAAGAAAT
Organism: Pelatocladus sp.; assembly: GCF_059505505.1. NCBI lineage: Bacteria > Bacillati > Cyanobacteriota > Cyanophyceae > Nostocales > Hapalosiphonaceae > Pelatocladus > Pelatocladus sp. Next base: position 46,756 of record NZ_JCACKS010000100.1, read on the forward strand.
TTGTTCAGGAAAATACCGAACAAATACTAGAAATATTTCCCTTTGATTCCTTAAGAGGTTATAGAGTTAGATTAGGTGGTTTATTTAGTTTAGGGCCATCTTTTGGTGTGGATGGAAACTTGATAGTCAGTGACACAACTTTCTTAAGGATATTTCCTGACAGCCGTCCTTCAGAAATGATCGATGTCGGTGTGATTTCTCTACAACCAGGTGCTAATCCTCAAAAAGTAATAGCAGAATTGCGAGCTAATTTACCCAACGACGTGAAACTTTTTACTCACCAAGAGTTTATTGATTTTGAGAAAGAATATTGGGCTACGAGAACACCCATTGGTTTCATACTCAATCTCATGCTTTCAATGGCTTCAGTTGTTGGTGTGGTAATTGTTTATCAAATTCTTTACAGTAATATCTCCACTCAACTCGTCGCTTATGCAACCTTAAAAGCCATAGGTTATGAAAACAATTACTTATTAAATGTTGTGTTTCAACAGGCTTTTATATTGTCAGTTTTAGGTTATATTCCAGGGTTTTTTCTATCTATATTCATATATGATTTCGCTATGGAAGCCACTAAACTACCCATCATGATGACTCCTCAAAATGCAGTAATTGTTTTCATCTCAACAATATTAATGTGTATGACCTCTGGTGCATTAGCTATCAATAAACTGCGCTCCACAGACCCCGCAGATATTTTTTAGTCATTAGTAGAGACGCAATTATACTCTTACGAGAAGCCGCTCTTACGAGCGTCTACACGTCTATACAATAGTCATTGGTAATTGGTATTTCATCCCTCACACTCCTCAAATAATTTGTATCCAAATATGAACTTGCAAAATAAAACTATCCTCATCACTGGAATTGGCGAATTTATCGGTTTGCGTACTGCTCAATTAGCGATCGCCAACGGGATGAAAGTCTGTGGAATGCAAAGTACCACAGATAAAGCCAAAAAAGCACAGAATTTAGGCACAAAAGTCATCATTGGCAATATCACCGATTCTACTACTGCCGAATTAGCTTGTCAGGGAGTAGATATAGTTGTACATACAGATGAAATTGCCAAAGAAGGTGGTTCTCTAGAAGAATTTCGCAAAGTCAATGTTGATGGAACTATCAACATTGCTAAAGCAGCTAAAAATGCTGGTGTTAAAACCTTTGTTTATATCTCCAGTGGATTAGTTTATGGCTTTAATTATCCTAAACACATCACAGAAGAAGGACCACTTTCAGGAGATAATAATCCCTATTGTCAGACAAAAATAGAAGCTGAAAAAGCACTTTTACAACTGAATAATCCACCAGATTTTGGCATCATTATTCTTAGAGCAGGTGATGTTTACGGGCCAGGTAGTATTCCTTGGATAGTCCGACCATTAATCATGATGCGGCAAAAATTATTTGCCTATGCTGGTGATGGAATGGGAATCATCAATCACGTATATATTGATAACCTAGTTACAGCTATATTTTTAGCAATAGAAAAAGAAACCTACGGCGAAACTTTCAACATCACCGACGGACAAGAAACTACTTGGAAGGAATATTTTACTTGCTTGGCAGAAATGTCAGGTTTGCCAGCACCTTTTTCACTACCAAAAGACGAACTCAAACTATTTCTTAAGCTGCGCTACCAAGGACAAAAGCTCTTTCGTAAACAAGCTGATATCTTACCAGAAGCCGTAGATTTTATGACTCGTCCCTATGCTTATTCAATTGAAAAAGCACGCACAAATTTAAGCTATGAACCCAAAGTTAATTTAGAGGAAGGAATGCGTTTAACGCAGGAATGGGTGAAAAAAACAGACCTCAAGAAAATTGTGAATGGTTAGGTGAAAATAATGCTAACGAGAGCTTCTAAATTTTTGACATTTCTACTTCTGAGTTTGGTAAGTATAGGTTTGTCTAATACAGTGCAGGCAGAACCTACAACCACACTAACTGTAGTAGTAAATGGTATCAAACACCAAAAAGGTCAGATTTGTCTGAAAGTATATGCGAGTGAAAAAGGATTTCCTATGAGTGAGACTAGTGGTGTAAAAAGCGGCTGTACCAAAATCACAGGAAGTTCCGTAAAGAAAGAATTTATTGGTTTAAAACCAGGAAAGTATGCAGTTGCTGTTGTTGATGATCAAAACGGAGATTATAAACTCAATCAAGATTTTTTAGGCATTCCACAAGAAGGTTTTGGAGTTTCTAATAACCCAACCGTATCAATCATAACTGGCACACCAAAATTCAATAAAGCAAGTTTCCCATTACAAAAAAATACAACCATCAACATTGAAATGAAATATGGATTAGAGCAATAATAATTTTTTTGTTATATATCTTGTACTTGACTATAAGTATGCCTAGAAATAAAGTTCCAGGCTTCTAGTAAAAGTCATCTCAATATGACTGAGTAATTCGATGAAGTGGCTCTTAGCTAAGAAATAAATTTCTTGGCGTTCAAAAAAATCTCTCTATCTCTCACTCCTCACACACACTCCTCACCAATGAAAGAATTGGCGATATCTCTGTCTAGAATGTTGCTAAGTTGGTTGGCAATTCAAACATTTGTGACTTTAGCTTTTTTATGGACATTAAGAACGCATCGCAGAAATTCCTTACCAGATGAACAGCTTCCGAAAACAGCAGTTATTATTTGTTTGCGGGGAAGCGATCCGTTTCTACCCAATTGTTTAGAATCACTTCTGCAACAAAACTATCCACAATATGATTTAAAGATAATTATCGATCATCGTGAAGATCCAGCTTGGAAAATTGCTACCGAAACTATAGCCTCACTTGATGCAACTAATGTCCAAATTAGCCCTTTGAGTATCAGACGATATAACTGTAGCCTCAAATGCAGTTCTATTGTCCAAGCTGTCTCAGAATTGGATGAATCCTACAAAGTAGTTGCATTTGTAGATGCTGATGCGATAGTTCATCCCAACTGGTTACGCGAATTAGTTAGCCCTCTAGCCGATCCGAAAGTAGGAGCGACTACTGGTAATCGCTGGTACTTACCCACAGGTAAATATTGGGGTTCACTGGTGCGGTATTTCTGGAATTCCTCTGCTGTTGTGCAGATGAGTTTGTACCGCATTCCTTGGGGGGGTAGTTTAGCACTCAAAACAGAAGTGATTCACGAAACCGAACTACTAGAGAGATGGGCAAGAGCCTATACTGACGATACTATGATCCGCAGAGTTCTGGCAAATTATGGATTTCAGGTAAAGTTTGTACCATCTCTGTTGATTCTCAATCGTGAAGAGTGTGATTTACCGAGATTATTTGACTGGACAAAGCGTCAGATGTTGTCTTCGCGCCTTTATCATCCCCAGTGGTGGGCGGTAATTGCTGATGCATTGCAAACAGTACTACTTCCGAATCTGCTGTTGGTGTTGTCTGTAGCAGCGTTATGGATGCAACAATGGGATGCTGCGGCTTTAGCTTTCATTAGCTATGGTAGCTATATAGTGGCATTGTTGTTACTGGCGATCGCCCTAGAAATCGGAGTCAGACCGATAATTCGCGACAACACAACAATCAAAACCAAATTGTCACCAGCCACGGTAGTCAAAATGTTAATTGGCATACCCCTAACACACTGGTTTTATGGGTTTGCACTTACATTATCTTTTTGGATGTCAAAAGTTACCTGGCGCGGCGTCACCTACCAAATCAAAGGGCCTTGGCACATTCGTCTGATTGAATATCGCCCCTATCAAATCTTAGACCAACCCATTGACAGCAAAGTATCTTTGTAAACATCTAAACTCAAATAAATCAAGCAGTCAGCTTCAACAGACTTGAGCGATGAGACTGCGATTTCAATTGCAGGCGGGTTTTTTAAACATTTAGGATGCTTCCCCCATCTCCTCATCTCCACAAATCCTTAACTATGAAAAAACAACCTCTTCGCATAGCGTTAATTACAGGATTGTATGCGCCATTTTTGACAGGGGTTTCCATCGCAGTACACCAACGAGTGCGCTGGTTACTACAACAGGGACACGAAGTATTTCTCATCCATCCAGAAATCAACGATCAATATCCAGAAGAAGTTGGTAATCGTCCGATGGAGGGACTCAAAGAACTCCAAACTTTTCCCAAATTTTCTTCCTATGCATTTCCCACTCAACCCTTGATCTTTTATAAATCTCTTCCCCAACCATTACATAATCGTCATTGGAGCGATACCAAATTACTGGAGAACTATAAACCAGACATTGTGATTGTTGAAGAAGCACCACAAATGCGAGGCTTTTATTCACTTTATTTGCAAGGTTACGGTCGTCCTGTAGGTATTGAATACGCTAAGAAAACTGGCACACCAATCATATCGCTATTCCACACTGATATCGTTGCTTATATTCGCTATTACATGGGCAATCAATTTTTTAGCTTTATTCGTCCCATGTTACCCATGTTAATCAAGCAATTCAGCGAAGCTTACGACCATAACTTTTTTTCTTCACGCGAACAACTTGAAAAATATCAAAGCTTGAAATCCCAACGCAGCGAATATCTACCCTATCAAGGTATAGATTGCCAAAAATTTAATCCTGCCAATATCTCCTACAACCCCATTCCCAACGATAATCGTCCCACACTTTTGTTTGTTGGACGCATTGCTCCCGAAAAGAGTGTTATTCAACTTTTAGATATATACCCAATCGTCGCTGCCAAAATCCCTGATGTACATCTAGTTATTGTTGGTAGTGGTCCCCAACAAGAAGAAATCCGTCAACGTGCAGCTCAATTTGGCAAAGGTGTAACCGTCTGGGGAGAATCTCATGGTACAGAACTATTGGGATGGTATGCACGAGCCGATGTTTTTGTCAATGCATCTGTTACCGAAAACTTCTGCACTTCCACCAACGAAGCTTTAGCATCGGGAACTCCTGTAATTGCAGTCAAAGCACCCTCAACCTCAGAACAAGTAGTTCCTGGTCGCAATGGCTTTTTAGCTCAACCAAATAGTCCTTGGGATTTTGCAAATAAAGTAATTAGAATTCTCGAAAATCCCGAACTTAAAGAAGAAATGTCTCTCCACGCTCGTTTTTCTGTTCTTGAATATGATTGGTCTGTATGTATGCAAAAGTTTGAACAGAGACTACATCAAATAGTGGAAAAATCAAACAATTTAGCAGCAACACCTATTCCCGCTTTGGAATGAATTCCAAAGCTTATAGCGAAAGTCTTCTTTAGAAGACTTATCAAGAATTTTAGTCCACTTAAGTGGACTTGAGCTATTAGCCAGAGAATTTATTCTCTGGCGGTAAATTAGGAAAGTGCAATCTCGTAATGCCTGTAAAATAGTTGGTAAGTTTTCTTTAAATTTTTCTATAGCCTGCCGAAAATCTTTAACTTCCGGACGAACATAATTAATAAAAGTGGTGATTTATCCTTTCTAACAGGTGTTCTCCCACTCGCAATGCATTTGCCATAATTGTCAATGACGGATTCACAGCAGAACTAGAAGGGAAAAAGCTACCATCAACAACATAAAGATTATCGACATCGTGGGTACGACAATTAAGATCGAGTACAGACTTTCTGGGATGTTCGCCAAAACGACAAGTACCACATTGATGTCCAACTTCTTTCACAGTTAAATTTTGAGGAAAGACAACTGAAACATGTCCTTTGTGAGATGGTAGTTTCATTGATTGTAAAACTGAAACCCAGCGTTTCATCAAACGATTAAAGCCTTGTTCATTATTCTTGGTATAATCAACAATAATTTGCTCTCCTTTAAGATAAACACGGTTGTTAGGATTTGGTAAATCTTCAGTGATCAGTAACCAAGAAACAGAATGGTTTGCTACTGCTTCTGCAATAAATTTAGGTGTCAAAGGTGGTGCATAAGCAGCAACTTTATTTGTGGTGAGATTACCTAGCAATTGAATGCTTCCCATAGGAAAGGGAAAACCTTTTTCACCCCAATAAAAATCATTGACAGCTATTGTTTTGTGAAAAACTGTAGGATTAAATTTTGTAGATAAAGCCATGACTACTCCAAATTTATGAGCCATGTAATTTCGCCCTACCAGATGAGAACTATTGGCTAATCCATTTGGATGTCGATCATTAGCAGACTGAAGTAATAATACTGCTGAATTGACAGCACCACAAGCCAGAACAACAATATCTGCCGAAAAAATATGCCGTTTTCCTGCGATTTCTGCTACTACTCCGGTAACTTCTCGACCAGATGCACTTGTGTGTAGACGTAGAACTTTGGCTTGAGTAATTAAAGTCACGTTTGGATTAGCTATAGCTGGACGCACACAGTTAATATCAGCATCAGATTTTGCATTCACAAAACATGGAAAACCATCACAAGTATCACAACGAATACAAGTACTTAAAAAACGATTAGTTTCATTTAATTTAATCCCAAGTGGTAAATAAAATGGATGTAAGCCTTTGTTTTTTAAACCATCATTAATTTCTTTAATATATGGTTCGTGGCTGATAGGAAGAAAAGGGTAATCTTCACTAATTTGAGGTTCAGTAGGATCTAAATTTCGCTGACCATGTACTTCATATAGTTTTTCTGCTTCCGTATAGTATGGTGCAAAATCTTGATATCTTAATGGCCATTCCGGAGAGATACCGTCTCGATGAAAAACTTTATTAAAGTCTTGTTCACGAAATCTAAATAATGCTCCACCATAAAATTTAGTGTTACCACCAACATAATAGTGTGTGACTGGACGAATTACTTGACCATGTTTGTCGTACCAAACTTCTTGGGGACGATAACATTTTTTTTGAAAAATTAGCCGAGAATCCCAATTTGCTTTTTCTTGAGGTACGAAAGAACCTCTTTCTAGCAGCAAAATTTTCTTTCCACTTGGTGCTAATTTATATGCTAGTGTTCCTCCACCAGCACCCGTACCAATGATGATTACATCATAATGACAATCAGCCATTTTTTCTCCGTTGGTTGAGTTTGTGGTCATGCACCAGGTGTGAGGAAAAAAGAATGATACTAAATACAAAACATCACGACGAGTATAAATAGCAGCTATATAAATGGCAAGCTGCTATTTATCTTTTTCAATGGTTATCTATTAAGGTAAGTAAAATTATCAAAAATCAAATCATGATATTTTTTAGTGATGATTATTGCAGTTTTAATGTAACAAATATAATTTTTATGCAATTTTTATCGAATACATTTATTAACTTGTTGAAAACTTGATATCAAATATAAGTTAAAGTTTGTAGTAAGATGTTTAGGGCTAATTTAAGCACTAAACATCTTACTACAAACAATTTGAAGTTAATCTAAAAGATTACTACTGATGTGAACGTCTTTCGGCTAGCATTTGATTTTCTGCACAGGTTTGATTTAGATTGGTCAAACCAATCCAACGGTAAATCGCATCTCCAAATTCTGGAAAAAGTTGTACATTAGAAAATAGAAGCCTTGTTAGTAAGCCATCAAGTATTACTTCTGCTTTGTTGTTTTTGATGGCATCTATAACTGCGATCGCAACAGTTTTTGGTTCAGAAACACGTGCTAATTTCGGTGCTGGTAAACCAAATTTCAAAAACATCCCCGCTTTTGTGTATCCCGGACAAATTACAGATACCCCTATATTAGTATCAACTAATTCTTGACGCATCGCATCTGTCCACATAATTAAACCAGCTTTACTGGCAGAATAAATACTATTGTAAGGCGCTCCCTTTTTCCCAGAGCCTGAAGAAATATTGACAATGTTACCATGATTACGCTCTAACATACTCGGCAATACTAACCGAGCTAGCTCCATTCCTGCTAATAAATTAGTTCCCAGTATTGATTGGATATCTTTGAGAGAGTAATTTTGAAAAGGTCGATACTTTTCAATCGCAGCATTATTAATCAAAATATCAATTCGACCCGCCATTTGATTAATTTGCTGTACAAGTAATGGTAATTCTTCCAATTGGCTGATATCAAAAGGAACGCTGATGTATCTACCACCTGTAGCTTCGATGTCAGCACGAATTTTTTCTAACTTTTCTTGGGAACGAGAAACACCAACTACAGTTGCTTTTTCTTTTGCTAGCGCGCGAGCAATAAATACTCCGATTCCACCCGCAGCGCCAGTCAAAACTACTGTCTTACCTGCAAGATTTTTCATGATTAGATTAGTTGATAATTGTTGATTGTTGGTTGTTGATTGTTGGTTGTTCTCATCCAAACAACAAGTAACCATGAACAAACAGTAAATTCATGGTCTGTTACTAATAGCTAAAGATTAAAGACGAAAAACAACCTCTGCTCTACTTCACTTTAGTAGAACATTCATAATTACTAATTATCTACACTCTGAGAGCAAATACAATTAATAACCAATCTAGCGTCTTCTTACGCTTAATTCCCCTAAACGCTCTCAGCATACTCTATTAACTTGACACTTTTCTAGCTATTAATTGCCAATTTAATTTAATTAAAACACAAGTCTCATTATTTTTAACATTTTTGAATTATCAAACATTCCATACAATAGATTATAAAAGTATAAATCTAAAGGTTTATATAGCATTCCTAGATTGTTCGTAAAAGACAAGAACCCCGACTTCTTATAAAAGTCGGGGTTCTGAGCTTTGCGATTTTTACAAATCATATAGGATTGCTATATAATTTTAATTGCTGAAAATAATCATTAATTCATGACAAAAGCCGAGAAAAAATAAACTAGCAAACCTAGTAACTAGATTCCAGTAAGGTTACATTACTTCACATAGTTTGTTTTTTTCAAATCATTCTACTTATTAAACAACATCGGCAAAAAGAGATAGTTTTTAGGTATAGCTACGCGTCTCTACTTTATTGTGGGTTTTGTCCAGAAAGTTTTTGAATTTGTCCAGAAAAGTAATCTTCCTCGTACTTTAATTGTTGTGCTACTTCCAACCCTTTTTGAAAAGCTTGTAGTGCTTGCGGATAGTCTTTACGTTCCAAGTGCATTTTGCCGATTTGATCGTAAGCATTCATTAAACCATAAAAATTGGAAGCTAATTGTTGAGTCTGTACAAGAATTTCACTAGCTTGCAATGCTTCTTGTATTTGTCCTTGAGAACGGTAGAGTGTGATTAATTTTTGCAAAGCTTCACCTGCACGTACGTACTGTTGTGATTGCCAAGCAATTGTGTAAGCTTGTTGATAGTTATTAAAAGCTTCTTGAAGAAGATTAGGATTTTTCTTAGCTAGAGATTCATAATCTGAACCGATCGCTAGTTTTAAAGCTGGTAGTTGAGTTGGATTATTCTGTCTTTGATATATTTGTGCGAGTCGATTCTGTATTTCTATTGCTTGCTGGGGTTGTTTCCCGTGTTCATAAATATAAGCTAATCTTTGTAAGTATACTAACTCGTTGACACTATCACCCTTAGCAGTAGCTAGTTTTAACAACTCCTGATACGTATCTGCTGCTTTGCTGTAATCAAACCAACTCAAATGCACTTGTGCGATCGCCTGTAAAATTTCTACCTCTTTGGCTGTATTTTGCTGTTGTCGCACCGCAGTTAGAACTTGCTGATACGCTTCCACGGCATTTTCAGGCGATCGCACTTGTTGATAAGCTTGTCCTAGTGCTTGGAGTAACTCTAAATCAGGAGTTTTTTGTGATTGTGCTTGTTTTTGAATGGCTTGCAATCGCTGAGTAATGTATCGTATCTGTGGACGATTGCTTTTTTGATAGGCTACAGCACCCACTCTTCCTAGTGCTTGCACCTCTTTGAGAGAACCCAAATAGCGACGCAACCGCAGTTCTCGGTTCCAGATATCAAATGCTCCCAACTCATCACCAGCTTGTAGTTTTGCGGTAGCTTGTTGATTCAACTTATCCAATTCTGTCTCCAGCTTTTGCTGTTCAATCACAGATAACGGCTGTTTGTCTTTGTCTGGATTCCGTGGCAACAGTGGATCAGGTGTGGTAATCTCTAACGGTGATGGCGGAAACTCATCTGGTGGTTGAGGCTTTTTAGTAGCCGCCATAGTCAAGGAAGCACCAAGTAACCACAAAGCAGTAGTAGCAGTAATTGTCACACTTAAGCATTTGAACATAATTGTTGGTTGTTGGTCAATATTAAGAGGGAAAAGGGAATAAAGAACTCGTCAATTGTCAAATTAGGTATACTGACGATAGTCATTCAAAAATTCTCCTGCAAATTCAACAACTTTGCTTTTTTTGAAAAACCATAGACTGACTTTAGCCAAAAAGCATTTGTTCTGCGAGGGTGAACATCATGACAGGTAAATTAGAAGGCAAAGTTGCAATTGTTACCGGGGCTTCTGCTGGTATTGGTGAAGCAACTGCGATCGCTCTTGCATTAGAAGGTGCAAAAGTGGTTTTGGCTGCTCGACGTGGCGATCGCTTAGAGAAGCTAACACGACGTATTGGTGATAGTGGTGGTGAAGCACTACCCATAATTACTGATGTGACAGACGAAAACCAAGTTCAGAATCTTGTTCAAAAGACCAATGCAGAATTCGGTCGGATCGATATCCTCGTTAACAATGCAGGTGTCGCCTTTTCAGGGCCGATTGATGGTGCTAAAACTTCAGATTGGCGGCGCATGATTGATATCAATATTGTGGGACTGTTGTACGCAACTCACGCGGTGTTACCAATCCTCAAAACTCAGGGTACAGGACATATCGTCAATATTTCATCCGTCGCAGGTCGGACAGCCAGAGAAGATATTGCTGTATATAATGCGACCAAATGGGCTGTGAATGGTTTTTCAGAAGCTTTACGCAAAGAAGTCTACAAACATAATATCCGTGTAACTATCATCGAACCTGGTTTAGTAAATACAGAAATAAATCAAGACGTTAGTGATCCTGTTGTCAAAAAACGCAGCGAAGAACGCCGTCAATCAGTTACACCTCTAGAAAGCGAGGATATCGCAGCTGCAATTGTTTATGCGGTGACACAACCACAGCGCGTCAATGTTAACGAAATTCTGATTCGACCTACACAGCAAGGGTGGTAGTGCGATAGCATGATAATAAGCACGATTAGGCAACTTGATAAACTGTTGGCTGTGGAAGCGGTTCATTTGTGGCTTCATAAGCCATAATTAGGGATTCTAACGCTTCAATACCGTTCGCCACAGCCTCTTCATAAGTATCGCCATGAGTCCGCCAACGCTGTCCGGGAAAATCAGGAAATCCAACTAAGAAGCAGTTGTCTTCAAGAGACCATTGAATCAACATTTGGTACTTAAATTTACTCATCTTCCTGCTTCTCCTGCTGTTGTTTCTCCTCTACCTCTTTTATAGCTTGTTGCACATCCTTTTCTTGGTAGGGTTTAGCGTCGGAACTATCTTTCCCTGAAACCGTTAGCTTCCCAGCATACAAGGGATGTATCCAGTTAGTGTGGCTTCCTTTTCCTGGGAGTTCACTAAAACCTACTTGACGTAGCCATTGTTTTAACTCCCTAATTTTCTTGGGCATTAATGAGATATTGACTATCAACTACAGCATAGTAACCTTAATCTCACCTAAAAAAGCGAGCCTCTAAGTGTGTGGTTAGATGATCGCTCCACCATTTCCCTTATTAGTAAACTATAATTTGGCAATCGACAATCGACAAAATAATTTGGCAAACGACAAAAGAAGAATTAATCATAAAATCAAAAAGCCCGTGGCGAGGATTGAACTCGCGACCTCACCCTTACCAAGGGTGTGCTCTACCACTGAGCTACACGGGCAAAATTAACGCATTCATAAAATTAAAAATGTAAAACTAAAACTTTGAAATTTTAATTTTACACTTTTAACTTTAGCAGGTGGGCCGGGCTGGATTTGAACCAGCGTAGGCGCTAGCCAACGGATTTACAGTCCGTCTCCATTAACCACTCGGACACCGACCCGTGAGACCCACGATTAAGAATAATAGCACAAGGTTTTAAAATTTCCAACCTTTTTTTCAAAAAAAATTTATTGGGGAACGGGGAAAGAGGACAAGGGGGACAAGGGGGACAAGAGAGAGATGAGAATACCAATCCCCGATCCCCGTACTCTGTGAGAAGCCGCTTGCGCGTCTACGCGTAGCGTCTCCTCTGGAGAATCCCCAATCCCTAACTCAGTAATTCACCTGTTTCTTGCAGTGCGTGCAAGCGATGGTAAATACCGCCATGACGTAGAAGTTGTTCGTGACTACCAACTTCTATGATTTTGCCTTGGTCTAGAACCACAATCTGATCTGCTTCTCTGACTGTACTCAGGCGGTGAGCAATGACAATTGTGGTACGAGTTCCTTGGAGCGATCGCATGGCTAATTGAATGGAACGCTCAGACTCATAATCTAAGCTAGAAGTCGCTTCGTCAAAAACCAGCACATCTGGTTCTACTAATAATGCTCTAGCAATTCCCAGGCGCTGTCTTTGTCCACCAGACAACCTCACACCCCTTTCTCCTACCACTGTGTAATAACCATGAGTTAAATTCTGAATCACTTCATCAAGTCTGGCGATTCTACAGGCTTCTTCAACTTGGTCAAAGGTAACATCTGATCGACCATACTTGAGATTATCCAAAACAGTTCCGTTAAAAACATCTACTTCTTGGTGAACTATTGCCAGTCTGCGGCGATAATTCCCCACATCTAAAGTGCGAATATCTTGACCATCAATCAGAATTTGACCTTCATTCGGTTCAAAATAGCGCAATAGTAATTTTACCAAAGTAGATTTACCAGAACCTGATCGCCCGACTAACGCGACTGTTTGATATGGTTCAATCAAGAGATTGATATCCTGCAAAACTGGGCGTTGAGGTTCGTAGCCAAAGCTCACGTGGGAAAACTCTACTTTTCCTGTAAATTGATAAGCAGCATCTGGTTGCGGTTTCTCCAAAAGACCAACCGAATCAACTCCAGATGGTTCTTGCAGAAATTCGTTAAACCGCACCATAGAACTATAGCGACGAGCAAACATCTCTGCCAATACGCTAATTGGTTCCAACTCCGCATAAGCCATGCTGGAAAGAGTTAAGGTCATGATAAAATGACCAAGAGAAATCCTGCCAGCTACTGTTTCTACGAGCGTCAAACCTAAAATCGCAAACACGCAAAACTGAATGACAGTTCTTTGCTTGGTGTTGAGCTTGACGTAACCCTTGTGGATACGATAATCCACCACAGTGAATTCACGTTCTAAACGGACTCTTTGCCGTTCTAGTTCTTTGGCTTCTGTCGCAAATGCTTTTACTGTTTTAATGTTGCTAATAATTTCCGAAGTCCGACTTTCTGTCCCTTCTCCATATTTATCCAAGCGGTTATCATGCCAAACTAGGCGCTTTAAGTTTTTCAAGGTAAAGCCTAGAATAACCACAAAGGAAATTAAGTACAAAATCGCGATTCGCCACTCCACAAACCAGATAAATACAAAAATTCCCAAGACGCGAAACAGCTTCGGAATCATCTGTCCAGCGATTTCGGGATAAGTCCAAGTGTGGTTGGCGACACCTCTTGCTACTCTCCCAGCAATGCGTCCGGGGTTATTTTCGTCATAAAATTCTAGGGGTAAGGTGAGAATCTTTTCAATCGCTTTTTGATGTTGATCTCGACGCGATCTTAGGGCAATATCCCAATGAAACCAACTAGTTAACCAAGGTTGTGTCGGCGCTCTCACCACAGTCACAAGAAAAATTAAACCCAGCAATACACCTAAAGATAGAAGCTGATTAACTGGGTAATTGATAATGTTTGCTAATGTGGCGATCGCTACCGTCAATGGCTGATCTAATGGTTGATTAGACAACACATTCAAAATCTGCCCGATCGCATACGGTACGACCAAATCGATAATCTCGTAAACACTGGTAGCAGCAATACTTAAAATACTCAGCTTCCAGTATGGACGAAAATAATTGAGAATATCTCTAAAGTTTGCCATGATGCACACTGTCCAAGAGCATGAGTCTGTAGCTCTGGAAGTATTATACTACATATATATTACATTGTAGTCAAGAGGCAAATTGCTAAATTAGTCTTTGGGAAGAGATGAACAGTTATTATACAGTTTCACAAAAATCGTTTCATCCTTACTTAACTATCGAAAAAATTCCAGTCGATATCGATACAAAGCAACTGGACGAGAACCAGCTTGAAAATAATCTGGGTCTTGGGGTGAAAGGTAAATAGCAGTAACTTGATCCGCTTCTATGGCTGGATTGGAAGTAGATAATTTACGGTAAGCAGTCGTAGATTCAACTAAATTGAAATAAGGACGTCCACCACCTTTAAATAATTGTTGAAAAACTTCTGTTGTAATAAACCTACCATCAGGTGTAGTTTCTGTAGCCCGTGCAGAAACTATCGAAATTAATTGGCGTTCATGACGTAAAAACGTGATCTGACGATTAGGCGAATTTGGATCTACTTTGACAGCAATCACAGTCGCATCGCCTAAATAAGCCCTTGCCAAATTTAAGCCGTTAAATGCTCGATCCGCAACTACTGCTGATTTTCTATCTACACTAGAATAAATTTTTAATCCAGCAACAGGTGTAGTTTGCTTGACAAATCGCACTTGACACTCAATAGGCTGATTGAGATATTGGCTATTTCCCTCAAATCCAGGGGTGATAATCTCAGGCGCTAAAGGTGCAATCATATCTACAAGTGTGCTGCTAAGTTGCCACTCACCCATCATCCATTCAGGATATACTAAGTCTCCCGTAGCGGTTTGGGCAGAAGTGATTTTTTCCCAAATAGGAAAGCTATCTAAACGTTTGGCTAACTCTCCTGCTTTTGCTTCTCCACTCCACAGCAGCAATAAAAAAATCAAACACAAACTCCAAATTCTCACCATATTAATTATCAACACTATTATTTTCAAAATTTAAAATTTATAGGATTAAAAGCTCATCCAATTAGAAATTATGTTGCACTTTCGTTACTAAATTTAACTTTTACAGCACTAATTTCAATAAAAACATTAGTGTATTCTGAAAAGACTGAGAACCACGTAATAATAAAAGTCTATTTTCTTAGTTAGAGGAGGTTATTAGCCATAAATACTCATAATTTGGCTAAATATGTATATTTTATTTGCGTTTTGTCTAAAAAAGATATTAATTGCCGCTTTTTAACTTGATAATAAGATTGCGAGGTGGTTTATTGCTCTCATAAAATCATGTTTATTAGTTTTTATTTATACTTGTATTTAAATTTTATAAGTGTTATTACTTAATTTAGACAATTAGAAAGAGATACATTAGTAAAATTACCCATTCTAAGAAAGGAAATCTGTATTTTATGCTTCTGAAATGATGTGATGCAAAAAAGGTAATTTTTTCAAAATAGCAAGTATAAGCCTTGTATATTAGCAAAAGATGGTTAAATTAGTATGACAATTAAATTAGGAATTTATAAGTGTAAATTATTTTTATGTGAATATTAATCGATACTTGTAAATTTAAATTTGTAAGTATTTGACTCTGTTGAAGAGTAATAATTTAAAACTGACAAAATATTCAATCAGTTATTAGGGTGTAATCTTTGCTGATTACTTTATTTATGCTTGGATGAGCTAATGAACCTATCTAGTTCTTTCACGGATTTTTCTTTAGCTGAATTGTTTCAACTAATTGACCAAGGCAGAAAATCTGGTTGTTTAAGTGTATGTACTCTACCAGATATTCACACTCCTGATTCTAAATCACAATACTATTACATTTGGTTTCGACAAGGGCGTGTAGTTGCAGCAGCACATCGCTTAAACGGTCAAGGTTTAGTCCATAAAATTACTCAACGAAATTGGGTCAATCAGCAACTTATAGAAAAATCTTGTCAAATATTTTCCCCAGAAAAACCCCTTGGTTTATCTCTAAAAGCTGAAGGTTTACTCAACACCGAGCAATTAAATTTATTATTTGCTAGTCAAATGCATCAGGTACGACAGTTGTTTGAAATTCAAACAGGTGTATTTAAACTTGACAGCAAAGCATCATTACCTGTTAAAGAAATGACAGGATTAAGTCTTAGAGCAATAGAAATAGCTTTAGTGGCTTTAAGAACATTAAAAAGCTGGAAAATATTAGCTGATGCACTCCCAGATCCCAATTCGGCTATAAACAGCATTGCTCAAGGTAAACCACAAATTCATTTACATGCTTTAGAGTGGCAGGTATGGGAATTTGCCAATGGTAGCGTCAGCTTAAGTGCGATCGCCAATCAACTCAATCAAGCAATAGCTTTAGTTCAACAAGCAGCTTTTCGGCTCATGTTGGCTTGTTTAATAGAAGAAGTTCCCTTGAACGAATCAACACCAGAACTGAGTACTTATCCTGTAGATTTAAACTTAGTTCATTCTTCTCAAGCAAACCAATCTTCAGTCGGGACAACCATCAAAATCAGTACTTTATTTCTACAAAATATAGTTGGCTTTTTGAGGAGTAATAATTAATGGAAATCCTACGCGTTGTGATCACTGGAGGCGTAGGTGCAGGTAAAACCAGTTTTATTCGTACCATCAGTGAAATCGAAATGGTAGATACTGATAGAAAAGCAACTGATGACATCGCACTTTTGAAAGAAAAAACTACAGTTGCATTAGATTTTGGGCGATTGACTATTGCACCCAATCAATCACTACATCTTTATGGCACACCTGGACAAGCACGATTTGATTTTATGTGGGATATCTTAATCCAAAAAGCCCACGCCTACATCTTACTAATAGATGCACACCGTCCAGAACATCTGCGCTATAGTCGAAAAATCCTTCAATTTATGAAGCATCGGGTAAAAATACCATGTTTAATTGGGCTAACTCATACTGATTGTCCGGATGCTTGGCAAATGGAAGATATTGCATTAGCTTTGGGATTATTGGATGAAAAGAACAGACTACCGATCATGTCTGTTAATGCGACAGAACCTGCTTCTGTCAAAGAAAGTTTAATTGCATTGATCGAAGAAATTACTAAGTATTACCAGGATTTTAGTGAGTAAACTGATACTTTTTACCTGGCGATTAGAAGTCGCGGCTACACATACATGACGCGTAGCGTCTTCCTTTTAGGAAGACACCTACGTGGGTTCTCTCATGTCGCATAAAATTTAGTGCCAGTAGAAAATCCTAGAATATTACGCAAGTCTGAGAAGTCATTCACTCCGCCACATTAATTTATCTGCCATTTTGGCAACTTTTTATCATCAAGATAAGTACATTGTAAACATATGCCGTCCTTTAGCAAATTGCGAAAACCTCCTCCCCCGGTAGCCAACTAATTACCGGGGTTTTTCATCTCTAAAACGGTGGTAATTCTCCCAAAATTGTGAATCGAATGTGATTAATTGCTAACTCACCAATAGAAATTTCTTCTTTTGTCAGCCTCGCACCTTTACTAGTTAAAGTTTCAAAGGGGATACCTTTACCAATTTCAATGTGATACCAGCACAAACCCATAAAAAAGCGTGTGGGATAAGGCCCATTATTACCAATATCATCAGGATTCGATTCCATTGGCAACCAGCCAAAACCAGGTATGTAAAATTCCAACCACACATGGTTGTAGTCTGGTTGTAGGGGGACATGTTGGTGTTCTGCGTAGGTGGGACATTTATAGCGTCCGACAGTACGACAAGCTATGCCATTTAAGCGACACAAAGCCAGTAACACACCTACATACTCACCGCAAGAACCTACGCCTCTTTCTAAAACTCGATCTGGAGTATCTATGTGAGGTTTAATACCATAAGCTAGTTGGTCATAAACATAATTACGGATGCTGTACATTTTCCGAAGCAAATTGGTTTCTGTGCCAATTGCTTCTTCAGCAGCACGACGAACAATGGTAGTATCCATCGCCAATTCATCATCATCCACAAGATAGCGAGTTTGATATTCTGGCGATAGTTCAGGAATATCTTCTACATCTGCTGGAGTGAGACGATATTTTATACCTCTGACTTCCACAACTGCTTTCCAGCCAAACATGTGCCGTTCGCCTGGGGTAAGGGTATCAAATTTAAATACCGCCACACGTTGCCCATCTATAATTTCTTCTTTAAAAGGTAGTCCCACAGGTTCAACGTATTTGACTTTTTGGCGATCTGTGTCACTGGGTAGGGCAATACGCCATTCTAGGTCTTGTAAGTAAACCTCTTCAATTGGGGCAATTTCCTCCACATAAGACATTTCGAGCAGATAGCCATTAGAAAGAGCGTAGCGCTTGTCTGGGAAATAACGATAGTGGAGTGGGTGAATAAACGTGCGATCGCGATATGCTAATTCGTGGTTAGGGTCAGCATTCGGGTTATCGCGCACATAAGGTTCTTCGGAAGCGTAGGCGACGTAGAGAGCTTGTTGACCTGTGTTTGTATTTGTTTGTACTGCTATGCCTGTAGGAGACTCAAACGGTGTTAGTACACTAAATTGCACTTCTCCTGTCGCCCTGTCCATACAGTAAACAGTTTGTTCTGTAGCATCGCAAGCCCAAAGAATTTCATCAGTTACAGCCAAATTTTCTATTCCTACGCCAGGAGCATAAAATCTGGTAATTTCTTTACGGGTATCGCGATTAAAAATTAGAATATCTCCCAATTTTTGGCAACTGATATAAACTGTTGATTCCCAAACAGCAATACCATCAGCAGGGTAAGGCAAGGTGACAAAATGTTCTAGCCCTAAAGAATTTAATTTACACAAATAAACACTATTATCCCTTGTCACCCAGAGGGTATCTTCCCAAATTGCCAAACCAGTGACGTCTGTAAATTCTCTGCTTTGATGAGCATTGAGAATTTTTGTATTGTCAGTGGCAGGATCTATTTGCAGCAGATACCCTTTAGGAGAGTCAATAGCAATCAGAGTATCCTGGAAGAAAGTAATACCACCCAAAACGGCGGCACCAATTGGTCGAATTGTTTTTTGCCCGAACATCTGGTTAGCGGTCAAACTGGAAAGAGCAAAATTCATATTAAACTAATGTACTTAAAGATTTAGCACGCCTGGAATTTATTTTGGTATGTTTTGTGCAATTCAACTCCCAAATTTTATTGATCGCGCGTAAAACCCCATCCCCTTGTTTAGTAACAATTATCAAGGATGATGTGCTACAAAAGGCAATTACTTTAGCAATAACAACATTTTCAATGCCGTGTTTGAGTATCTCATGGGTTTTCACTTTTGAATACTGTTACTTTAGTTGATGGTTTTTATAGCTATCACTAAATTATGATCGAATTCTGTAACCATTTCCTGTAACTTACACGATGTCTGCTCATTCTCTGCCTGATTCAACTACCGCTTGGCATAGTTTAGAAGTTGATAAAGCAATAGAACTGCTCTCCACTAATGCAGACACTGGCTTATCACCTCAAGAAGTGCAACAGCGCTTGGAAAAATATGGCCCGAACGAACTTGAGGAAACCGGTGGTCGCAGCACCTGGGAAATTTTGGTAGATCAGTTCAAAAATATTATGTTGTTGATGCTGATCGCCGTGGCAATTGTTTCCGGGGTTTTAGACCTGCTGGCTTTGCAAAGAGGCGAGTTGAAACCGGGTGAAGTACCATTCAAAGATACGATCGCCATCTTAGCCATTGTCGTTCTCAACGGTATTCTAGGCTATGTTCAAGAAAGCCGTGCCGAAAAAGCCCTCGCAGCACTGAAAAAACTCTCCTCTCCCAACGTCCGCATTATTCGTGACCGTAAACCATCAGAAGTGGCTGCTAAAGATTTAGTGCCGGGAGATATAATGCTGCTAGAAGCAGGAGTGCAAGTGGCAGCAGATGGACTTTTACTAGAAACATCGAACTTGCAAATCCGAGAATCGGCACTTACGGGCGAAGCCGAAGCAGTTAACAAACAGACAGCAACTACATTACCTGAAGATACAGGAATCGGCGATCGCATCAATTCGGTCTTCCAGGGTACAGAAGTTGTCCAAGGACGGGGCAAAGTTCTGGTAACAAACACTGGTATGACAACCGAACTCGGAAAAATTGCTACCATGTTGCAGTCCGTGGAAAGTGAACCCACGCCTCTACAACAACGCATGACCCAGCTTGGCAATGTCCTAGTCACAGGTTCTTTAGTGTTGGTAGCCATTGTTGTAATTGTAGGTTTGCTGCGTGGTGGCAATTTAACAGAACTATTGGAAGTTTCTTTGAGTATGGCGGTGGCGGTAGTACCAGAAGGCTTACCCGCAGTGATCACTGTCACCCTGGCTTTGGGAACTCAACGGATGGTACGTCGCAAAGCTTTAATTCGCAAATTACCAGCCGTAGAAACCTTGGGTTCTGTCACCACCATCTGTTCTGATAAAACCGGGACTCTGACTCAGAACAAGATGGTAGTACAAGCTGCCTACACACATGCTTCTAGCCCAAATCAAGATCAAGCAACTTCTCTTCACCAAGAATTTCGCGTTACAGGAGAAGGTTACGCTCCTACAGGCGAGTTTCAACTAGAAAATAATCCTATTGAGGTACAAGATAACCCAGAACTACAAGCCTTGTTAGTTGCCTGTGCTGTTTGTAATGATGCACATTTGCAACAGCAGCAAGGACAGTGGACTATTTTAGGAGACCCAACAGAGGGTGCTTTGGTGACACTGGCTGGCAAAGGAGGAATAGAAAAAGACCAGTGGGATAGTAAATTGCCGCGCGTGAGCGAGTTTCCGTTTTCTTCGGAACGGAAACGAATGAGTGTGATTTCTAAGGTTGAGCAAGTAGAAACAGGTGTTTCACCTTTAAATGATGTTGACCCAACTATCAGCAATTTGGTGAACTCCCATGACTATTTAATGTTTACCAAAGGCTCACCAGAATTAATTTTGGCTCGTTGTACTCAACTTTATATAGGTAATGGCGCTGTTTGTCTGACTCAAGAACAGCGAGATGAGATTTTAGCACAAAACGATCGCATGGCTTCTAATGGTCTGCGAGTACTGGGTTTTGCCTATAAACCACTTACAAAAATCCCACCCGAAGGTTCAGATGAGACATTTGAGCAAGAATTAGTCTGGCTGGGTTTAGTCGGAATGCTTGATGCACCTCGTCCCGAAGTCAGGGCGGCGGTACAAGAATGTCGAGAAGCAGGCATTCGACCGATTATGATTACTGGTGATCATCAGTTAACAGCACGAGCGATCGCCACTGATCTAGGAATTGCTCAAGCAGGCGATCGCGTCCTCACTGGTCAAGAACTGCAACGAATGAGCAAAGAAGACCTAGAGCAAAATGTAGACTTGGTAAGTATTTATGCCAGAGTTGCCCCAGAACACAAACTGCGAATTGTCCAAGCTTTACAGCGTAGAGGCAGATTTGTTGCGATGACTGGTGATGGCGTTAACGACGCCCCAGCCCTCAAACAAGCTGATATCGGTATTGCTATGGGTATTACTGGTACTGATGTCAGTAAAGAAGCCAGCGACATGGTGCTACTAGATGACAACTTTGCTACCATTGTTGCTGCCACCGAAGAAGGGCGAGTTGTTTACACCAATATCCGCCGTTTTATCAAATATATTTTGGGAAGTAATATCGGTGAAGTTCTCACAATCGCAGCTGCGCCGATCTTAGGATTAGGAGGAGTACCCCTGACACCCCTACAAATTTTGTGGATGAACTTGGTGACAGATGGTTTACCAGCCTTAGCATTAGCTGTAGAACCTCCCGAACCCGACGTAATGAAACGTCCCCCCTTTAGTCCCCGTGAAAGCATTTTCGCTAGAGGGTTGGGTTCTTACATGATTCGCATCGGGATTATTTTCGCGATCATTACCATTATTTTGATGGAGTGGGCATACTTTCACTCCCAAACATACACTAACGGATTGAGTCCAGATCGCTGGAAAACAATGGTATTTACTTCCCTGTGTCTTGCTCAAATGGGTCATGCGATCGCGATTCGCTCTAACAACCGACTGACAATAGAAATGAATCCTTTGTCAAATCCTTATGTGTTAGGGGCAGTTATTGTAACCACAATCTTACAACTGATGCTGGTTTATGTTCAGCCTCTGCGTAATTTCTTCGGCACTCATTATCTTCCCTTGTCGGAATTGGGAGTTTGTCTTGGCTTTAGTGCCTTAATGTTTGTGTGGATTGAAATTGAAAAGATTGTCTTCCGATTGATGGGCAAAAAAACAGTTTAGAGATCGGGGAAAGGGGAAAGGGGACAAGGGAAGGGGACAAGGAGGACAAGGGAGAATTTATTCCAATTCCCGATCCCCGATCCCCGATCCCTGATCCCCGAACGCGAGTGCGTCTCCTCTGGAGAATCCCCTTTCCCCTTTCCCCGATTCCCTATGTATTTAAAAACTCTCTACCTCCGACACTTTCGTAACTATAAAGAACAGCAGGTTGAGTTTACTGCTCCCAAAACGATTTTGGTGGGCGATAATGCTCAGGGTAAATCTAATTTATTGGAAGCAGTGGAGTTATTAGCAACATTGCGATCGCATCGTACTTTCCGCGATCGCGAATTAGTCCAAGAAGCAGAAGAACTCGCGCAAATTAGTGCTTCTCTCAAACGAGAAACTGGCACTAGTACTCTAAACTTAATTTTGCGTCGTAATGGTCGCCGGACTGTGAATCTCAACGGCGAAAACCTGCGGCGTCAAATGGATTTTCTTGGTGTTCTTAATGGCGTACAGTTTTCTAGCTTGGACTTAGAATTAGTACGCGGAGGCCCGGAAGGCCGTCGTCACTGGCTAGATACTCTGTTGATTCAACTAGAACCAGTATACGCCCACATTTTACAGCAATATCATCAGGTGTTGCGCCAGCGAAATGCCTTTTTGAAACGCAATATCGAGAGTTCGTATACAACGTCTCTACAATCTGAATTAGCTATATGGGATGCACAGTTGGCGATCGCAGGTACGCGAGTTATTAGGCGCAGAGAACGAGCCATACAAAGACTCGCCCCCATTGCCAAAATGTGGCACGCTAGTATTAGTGGCAGTAAAGAAATTTTGCAAATTAAATACTTACCCAACGTTCCTTTAGAGCAAAATTATCCAGAAAAAGTGCAGCAAGCCTTTCTAGAAAAACTACAACAAAGAACTGTTGCTGAATTGCACCAAGGCACTACTTTGGTTGGGCCACATCGGGACGAAGTAGAATTAATCATTAATCAAACGCCAGCCCGTCAATATGGTTCTCAAGGTCAGCAACGAACCCTAGTATTAGCTTTGAAACTAGCAGAATTAAAATTAATTGAAGAAGTTGTGGGAGAACCACCACTACTACTTCTTGATGATGTTTTAGCTGAATTAGATCCATCTCGTCAAAATCAATTGCTTGATACAATTCAAGACCGTTTTCAAACAATAATTACTACTACTCATTTGGGTGCTTTTGATTCACAATGGTTGAATTCTTCCCAAATTTTTTATGTTAAAAGTGGTGAAATATCAACAGAGAAAGTAGGAATTTAAAAATAATAAACATAAATAAATTTAACCAAGCTCTTCGGGCAAGGAACAGGGAATAAGAAACATTTTGATTGTGGCTGCGATCGCCTCCGGTTTTTTGGGTGACTACAAAGATGCAGTCGGTATTATTGCAATTGTGGTACTGATTGCTGTTTTAGGTTTTAGTCAGGAATACCAAGCTCAAAAAGCGATCGGGTCTTTGATACTCGACGACGGGTCTTTGATACTCGACGACGAGTGTTTGATACTCGACGACGAGTGTTTGATACTCGACGACGAGTGTTTGATACTCGACGACG
>NZ_JCACKS010000101.1:0-16474 GCF_059505505.1 Pelatocladus sp.
CATCTCATCACCTCCCTTGCGGGTAGGTGAGAGGCTTCTTTTTGATTTAGCTAAATCTTTCTGAGAGACAAGAGATTCCCGACTTCGCAGGAGTTGTCGAGGATCTAAGCTCTGCGATTTCCCCAAAAATTAAGTAACATTTGAAGCTTCCATCGCCAGTAGATCTTCGACCTGAGTGATTACAACTTCTGGTATAACAGGAAAATAAAAACCACCGAATTTTGTATCACCAAGATTGATTGTAGAATCTACAAATAATTCTTCTACATCCGTCATCTGTATAAAACTAGGACTGAGAGAACGGTGAATCTCACGGTTCAAAGGCGCCCATCTATACATTGATGCATTTGTAAAAATGACAACGCTCTTTACTTTTAAAGCATCTGCCAAATGTGATACACCTGTATCGTTACAAACTAGTAGACTAGCTTTACTCAAAAGCGCCGCTATTGCACCTAAACTAGTCTTTCCAGCTAAATCAATCGGTTTGCAACGCATCATTGCAGCTAATGACTGTGTTAAATTTGCTTCTGATGCTATACCAGTAAGCACTACTTGATAACCACTAGCAGCGATCGCATCAGCAACAATTGCAAAGCTTTTCAAAGACCACCGTTTTTCTGGCAAACTAGCACCAGGATGAATGCAGACATATTTGTCAGAAATATGTTGTAAAACCCCAAAATCCTCATTTTGCAACGGAAATTCTAGCTCATCTCCTTGGAGTGGTATACCTAAAAATTCCATCAACCGCAGATGACGCCATATTTCTGGTTCGTTGTGGGGGTAAGACAAAAAGTAATCTGGATTCGGGCAATAATGTTCAAGAAGATGGAAACCTGCGTTAATACGAGCGCCAAGTAAAGCAGTAAAGGAATTACTAATAGTGCCGCTATCATACATTTGCAATGCTAAGTCAAAATGTTGCCCTTGAGCTTTTAGCAAAAACTCTGGTAATTTGTGAACTAAAGGTGGTATTTCCGGTATTCCTGGATAGCCAGGAAATTCTAAGAACTGATCAAGATAATGGCTAAAACGTTCTACAAAAAAACGTGCCGAAGCTGGAGCAATGAGGGTAATTTCAGCTTGAGGGAAAGCTGCTCTGAGCGCTCTTAAAGCTGGTACAGTACAAAGTAAATCACTCAAAGCAGGGAGCGATCGCACAATAGCTATTCGACAAGTAGACAGTTGCTTGAGGGATTGAAGTTCGTGTAACATGCATCTTTGGATCTGCAAGGGCAACTGTTTTTAAGTTACATAGTTATGCACTATAGTTCATTGGGCATTTGCCCAAAATATTTTTAGAAGGGAATGGGGATTCTCCTTCAATCCCTTCAATTAACTTCGTTGCCATATTTTAATCGTCTTATCTAAACTCCCACTCACCAAAATTTCTCCAGAAGCAGTAAACGCTACTGCTGTCACTGTGTGATCATGACCTGTGAATGTAGCTAATAATTCACCAGTTTGTAAGTGCCACAATTTAATTGTTTGATCAGCGCTACCACTAGCGATAGTTTGTCCATCAGGACTAAGAGCGATCGCATATACTCCATCTTCATGTCCTTTGAGAGTATGCAATAGTTCGCCTGTCTCTAGTTGCCAAATTTTAATGGTTTTGTCTCGACTACCACTGACAAGAATTTGGCGATCGCTACTCATCGCTAAAGAAGTCACAATATGAGAATGACCAGTCAGAGCATGTAATAATTGGGCATTTGGAGTCTTACCTTCTGGTTGTTGACAAACTTGCCAAACCTTGATTTTGCGGTAACTACCTGTAACTAAAATTTCTCCGTCTTGGCTCAAAGCAAGAGAATGAGCCGCAGTATCATCCAAAGACAGAGCAATTATGACGCGACGTTGCATCAAGTCCCAGAAGCAGATTGTTCTGTCGTCTCCTCCTGTAGCTAACATACGTCCATCTGGAGTAAAAGCCACACACCGCACCATACCATTATGTTTGTGCAGAATATCGATCAAATCCCTAGCGCCGACGTGCCACATTTTGATTGTAGAATCTGCACCAGCACTTACCAAAGTATGTCCGTCTGGACTAAAAGCCAAAGCATTGACTTCATCTACTAATCCAGACAACATCCAGGGATACTCTGATAAAGTACCTATTAGTTCTCCTTTTGTTAAATCCCATAATTTTGTTTCTCCGCGACTTCCACTTGCGACTAAAGTAGAATGAGCGCTATTATTATTTCCTGGATAAAAAGCAAGACAGTTAATTCCTCTACTATGTCCTTTGAGTGTTTGCCAAAATTGCCAATCTCCAATTATGCCTTTAAGGGGATGTTCTGGTGGTAAAGTTTGAGTCTTTTCTGTCACAAATATTTCGTCAAATAATGGCGACGTATCTTGTTTGGTAATTCCGGTTGCTAAATACCAACTCAATCCACCCGCATACAACAAGTTACTAGGAGATACATAAATTGTTGGTTCGCTAAATTCAATTTGATTTGTCGGCAAAAAACCAGTAACTATCGCTTGTTTCTCGTAGCCGCTTTCACCATAAGATGGATAAAACAGACAGACAAAAATCAAGACTCTGTAATTTCTGATATCTTCTTGAGTAACTGACCATTTTATTTTATTTTTTTTAATCCCATTAAAACTTTCTCCATCGGCGACACAAACAAGAATTTGATTACTATTATTGCCTAGAAATAAATAAGAAAATTTGCTCTCTCCTCGTAAATTGCCTTCATCATCCAAAACCATGTTTTTGATGGCATCTTGTGGCACTTTTTTCACAGATTTACCCAAGCATCGATGCATGACTTGTTCAACAATTTGCTCTCGTAAAATATAATCTTCTACTTGCTGTTGGAAGTATGCATCAAAGGGTATATTCCAATCAGAAAATTCTGGATATTCAGGTGGCGTAGGAGGTGGATTTTTACCAATAATTTCTGCTTTTTGGCAAGCAACTGTCAGCATTTTGTCTAGTGCTTCGCCTGAAAATGCCATGATTTCAGTGTGACAACCTCTGACTTGAGTTTCTAGCAAAGATACGTCATGAGTCCTTGGTTTTTTCACTCGTTGCAGGAAATCAGCTTGTTGAGCTTTGAGTAAGCTAATCCAATCCATCAAAAACCTCGCAAGGGTACTGCAAACTTATAGCGCCAGCAATGAGTTGTGCAGATAATTTTAAAGAAATCAAAGAAAATAATAGATAATTAATAAACAATTCCCGTAGAGAAAATAGGGAATTTAAGATTTAACTTTTTTGTTATTTTCCCATACGCAGAACAACTTGATTTTATCAATATAGTTCATGTTCTCTGCAAAAATAATCACAGTTTGGCTCTCCGATGAATTAATAGTTACTAAGTAAAGTTTGGTATATAGCATCCTTGGAAGGTTACATTTTAATCTGTCAATTTAAATACAGATTTTTTCCAGCTTATTCATAAAAAACCACTGCATACCTAAGTTAAACTATACTTAGCTAGTAATTCAAGTTGATTAACTAGAGTTAACAACTAGCGAGCCAAGTGATTTGTATGCATGAACAAACACAACTAGTCACCAGATATCAGTAATAGTAGGTGACTAAATCAAGGTTTGAATAGAAGAAATTAGCTGATAGGAGTTTATTTTAACGAAGTAGAAAAAGAAAATACTGTTCGTGGGGAAGCAGTTCGTGAGTAAAAATGTAGATTTGGATGCGATCGCATATATTCACAATATCATGCTTCTCAAACAGGTGTGCGATCGCTGACATCACAACCAACAACCAGCGCTTTCCCAATACGGTTCGGATAAGACAAATCGATTAACATTTAAATTCTGTACCAGACACGATATATCGCGTCTGGTACAGAATTTAAATCTCTAAATTTATAAAAAAATAGTGCTGCTATGCACAAAGCATTGACAGCACAAGTTGATACTTCACAATTTAACTATGACCTCGTATTAGCTGCGATCGTCACTTCTTTTTGTTTCCCTGGTTCTCCCAGTTGCTTGGCTTTTTCTTTGTTAATACTTACCAATACACCACCAGCATTGTCAGTTTTTACTGTTAGTTGCTCTTGAGCTTTCCAAATCCGGTGAGTTCCTTCTGGTAATTCACCCTCATACTCTACTTTGCCATCAACTAATACCTGAATCCAAGATTTCTCTGTTAAAGTTAAACCTATTTGTACTTGTTGAGCATTATTGAGATTGCTAGTCATGTCACTAACAGGCTGAAACTTTTGTGATGGATTTACAGTCTGTTGATTCTGTTTGGAAATATTTTGATTATTGTTTGCTGTTTGCAAAGCATTAGCATTCAATAACTGAGATAAGCCACCCACAGAACAAAAAATCATCAATATATAAAGTAAATAAAGATGAAATGGACGTAACTCACCTACCGATGTATTTTTCCAACCAGGTTTTAAGCTAACTCGATTAGTTCCAATTGGAAAATCACCAGCAAATTCTGCACCATTCAAGCCTAATGCATCAGCAAATTGCCGAATCAAACCCTGAATATAAACTGGTTCTGGTAGTTCTTGTAAATTACCTTCTTCAATTGCTTGCAACAGTCGCCGAGGTATTCTGGTCATTACAACCATTTCGTCTAATGATAAATCTTTTTCCTGACGTGAGGAGCTAAGTTGTGCGCCCATTGCTACCAGTTTTTCTCTTCGCTGTTGATCCAATGAATTTACGAATTCATGTTTGTTTTTCTTGTTTAACCATTTCATGTTTTATTTACACTCCTTAAAACCAGCTAAATATTTCAATAGGAATCTGCTTTAATTTTTTCTAAAAAGCGAATCTCACTTTCTTCTAAGTGACGATATTCACCTGCGCGTAAGGGTTTACCTTCAGGCGATCGCAGTTGGATCTCACCTATGGCGGTACGATGTAATTTAATTACTGGATGTCCTAACTGTTCGGCGACACGACGAATCTGACGATTTCTCCCCTCCTTTAAAATGATTTCCAAACAAGTAGTATCGGCAAATTTTTTGATGAATTTCACTTGTGCTGGTCGTGTTTTTCTTCCATCCAACAGCACACCCTGACGCCAAGAGCGTAGTACTGATTCGGTCGGATGCCCTTCTACTAAAACCTGATAAGTTTTTGGGATATTATGACGTGGATGGGTCAGCCAGAAGGTTAACTCTCCATCGTTGGTAAGTATGATTGCTCCTGTAGAGTCTGCATCTAAGCGACCAACAGGGTGAATACCCTGACCAGAATGTAATTCTGCTGGTAATAGATCCAAAACAGTCTTTCTTCCGTGGGGATCGTGACAAGTGGAAACTACACCTACTTCTTTGTGCAGTAGCAGATACACTAAAGCTGGACGTTGGTCAGGTGATACTGACTTACCGTCAACAGTGATTGTATCTTTTTGAGGGTCAATTTTTTGACCCAAGTGCGCCAATTCGCCATTGACCCGCACGCGCGATCGCCTAATCATGTCTTCGGCTTGACGGCGTGAGGCAATACCCCATTGGGATAAAATTTTTTGTAGCCTTTCCTCCATGCGGAAATTACTTGACTTTGAGTCAATAGTAAAACATACAATTAATTGCACAAAACTTTACCTTTGCGGTTTGTAGTTAATAGCCGCAAATGATAAAGTTAAGAGTCGTTTAAATATTTATAGATTTGTAAGTAATTAATCATAAGTAATCAGTAAAGTGGTAGATGGCACAAAACAATTTAGAAACACAAACTTCCAGCAAAAAAGTTCGCATTATTACGAACGTACTGACGACAGCACTCAAATTATGGCTGAGATCCCAGATCAGTCAAGTATCTCAGTTGGAAGTCGAGATTAAAGCGAGCGATCGCCAAATTCTCTCTGGTTGCATTCCTTGGGTGTCGATTTTTGCTAGTCATGCGGTTTATCAAGGTCTTCATATTACCCAAATTCAACTTGTAGCCGAAAATATTCGTATCAACATTGGCTCAGTACTCAAGGGTCAGCCGTTACGGCTGTTAGAAACTGTACCAGTAGTCGGCGAACTAGTAGTAGAAGAGGATGAACTTAATGCCTCTACTTCATCTACTTTATTATCGACTGCCTTAAATGATGTACTGGATAAACTTTTACCAGAACAATGTCCAAAATCCAAGTCAATTTTTTACCAAAACATTATTCTTGACAACAGTCGGATTATACTTCACATTTCCCAACCTTCCGACAACAATCTCACAGTCTCACAAGTTTGTGCAGACATCAAGTTACTCAGTAGTCATGAGTTACAAATATCACAAATAAAAGCCAAAGATACTATGGGAGTAGTGTTAGAAACTCATGATGGACACTATCTCGATTTGGGTTCTGATGTTGATATTCAACAATTAAAGCTGACAAGAGGAAAGTTAGTTTGTCAGGGACGAATTAATGTTAATCCTTAGTTGTCAATGGTCAATTGTCAAGTGTAATAGCAATTATTGACAATTGACCATTGACTCCATCCCTTAATCTAGTTATATTCAGCTAGCTGATGATCCACTTGCAAAACTGAACTGACTAGATGAGCATCTAGGAACCACAGACGCTTATCAACGACCATAGAAACTTCTGCGTAAAGATAGGCTGTATCTGCATCCCCCAAAATAGCCGTACGATCAATGTTTTCCCAGAGCAAATTTCCGTAGATAGCCAAACGCTCTGCGATCGAACTCACATGATCTTTTCCCTCTATAATATTAAGGGGATATTCAGGTAAGACTGATAGTCCTGCTGCACTCCGAGCAGTACCAATTGCCAAACCCCCAAGAGTTGTGACTCGTTGTGCAAGCAAATCGATATACAAATCTAATTCAATCGCAATTTCATTAAACAACTCGTGTAGATTATAGGATTTTGTAATATCAACATTCCAATGGGCCTGCTTGATCTGAGTCTTGAGATCTATCGTGGTTGCAAGCGTTTGATTGAGAATATCGATCAGTTGCGCTCGAACTTGTAAAGGTAGACTAATTTCAGTTTGATCAAGGCTTTTACCGCGAGGTTCGCTACTACCGTTCATTCGACTCCTTAAAGAAGAAATGATGTAGTGGTAGAACGCCCAGCTAGCGCTTTTGGCATAAGTATCTGTTAAATTGCTTTTCAGACTTTTGCTTAAGCTTTAATCCCCCGTCACACCTAATATTTTGCCCCAGCAATTCTGAGGGGTATAGGGGGATAGGGTGATGGGGTAATGGAGAGAAAAAGTATGATTGCTCATCTCCCCATCTCCCAAATTTCCCATCCCCCCATCAATTTTTGGGTTGTAGACAGCTAGCCACCAGTTGGGGCAAAAATTGGGGGGGATTGCTAGGGCTGAACACCACTAGCCGAGGACAATAGGGATTTTAAATCTTTCTATCTAAAAGTATAGAAACTTGATTGTTGCTGTATAGATGATTATTGCTTTTTTAGATAATTATTGCTATTTCTTCCGAATTTCTTTAGGTGTGACTCCCAATATGCGCTTGAAATGGCGTGTAAATTGGCTTTGATCCGCAAAACCAACTATCGAGGCTACTTCAGAAATTTTTAGTTTATTTTGCAGGAGCAACATCTTAGCACGCTCAATGCGGCAGTGAATTACGTACTGATAAGGAGAAAGCCCTGTGGATTGTTTGAATAATCGGGCAAAGTGGTATCTACTCATGCCAACTTCCTGAGCCATTGCTCCTAGCAGCAAATCTTCTGCCAAATGATCAATGATATATTCTGTTACCCGTTGTAGCTTATGTCTGGGTAAACCCCCATCATAATTTTGCAGAGAATGTTTAGGTGCAGAGTAATGTTGCAACAAATGGGCTGATAATGCTGTTGCCATAGAATCAGCGTACAGAGCGCTAGCTAGTCCATTATTATACTCTAGTGCTTTTTTGAGGGCAAGAGTAATTTGATAAATCAACGGATCAGCTTTGGAAAAGTGTGGTATCATTTCAACCGCATCTGAATCAACAGATTCGTAAGCTATATTTGCTAGGAAATCAGAGTCTAAAGTCACAGCCATAAACTCAGATTCCTCTACAGTCATTGCTCTGTGAGTTACGTAAGGCGGTATTACTGCAACGTCTCCTGGCAAACAGTTTTCGCTTCTATGGCATTCTCCCAGCCACCTTTGTAATTCTAACTGGCATTTCAGCCGAATTACAAGCACATAATTCTTAGAGTAATGTTCAGGGCTTTCATAGGCTGGTTGGATGTGATGCTCCAAACCCAGATTTTTCCATCCTGATTCATGACTTGATAATATCGGCGATCTGGTGAGGACATGCTTACGAGCATCCACTCTAGTCACATCAATGGCTAGGGATTTTTCCCTTTGCATTAACTTCTCCTTTGCCGCTGGGCTGTTACTGCCACTTTTTTCAAGTTAGTACTTGTATAAGTACGAAGTGGTTAATGAAATGCAGCCTGGAAATAGATGCAGCTTCTTGTACAGTTTTAAGACAACTGCTTTTCTCAATTTATTGAGAAAAGCAGTTGTCTTCTCCTAATTAAAGTATATTTTTTAGGGTTAATTACCCAAGTAAATAATTCAAATTTGTAATCTTTACCATCAGTTTCACTACAAAATCAAATAGATTTGTTACAAAATCAATTTGATTTAACCCCTCTGGCAAATTTCTTGCATATGCATTTATCCATTAGTCTCATCTTGATTAAAAGTCTAAAAAGTTTTGTTTTATAAGCACTTTAAGCTTTATGTGTTCTGGTCTACTTGAAAAATTAGGTATTATTTTTATCGATAAATTGATTTTTGATCAATTTCAATGAGAATAGAAAACGTAGATTTAAATTTTTTATTTGTTGTGAGTAATTACTATCTTAAATATTGAGAAGTGTCAGGATAATTTATCGACTAGGAGGATAAGAGGAAGAATTTGTATCAAGAATTTTGTGAAATGGTATGACGCACCAAAAATTTAGGATGGTGCGTTAGCCTGGAGTATCACTAATAACTAAATCAGCAATGGTAATATAAGGGATACAAAATAATAAACCAAAGGAGCAGTAAAAATGTAACTATCTGTACGGTCTAAAATGCCACCGTGACCGGGAATCAATTGTCCTGAATCTTTTACCCCAGCATCTCGCTTGAGCATTGATTCAGTTAGATCACCTAAAAGACCAGCAATACCAATTAACAATCCTAACGTCAAACCAGTAATAGGATACTTGGGCCAGTTAAAATAATAAGCCACAGCAAATGCAACGATCACACTAGCCGCAACACCAAAGACAGCACCTTCTACGGTTTTTTTCGGACTAATATCAGATAAAGGGGTTTTGCCAAAAAATTTACCAAAGGTATAAGCACCAATATCTGCTGCCCAAATACAGAGAAAAGTCAGCATTGTAGCGGTTAGACCGTCTGGTAAAGAAACTGAATGTCTATGTGCAAAGAAATCTGACCAACTTGGTGGCCAGTAGCCTCCCAAAGGAAGATTGCTGGGTGTTGTATTAAACGCTCGTAACCTTACCCAGTAACTCGGCAAATAACCAGTGTAAAAAAGCCCCAATATTGAAGCAGAAATATCCGCGATCGCCGCAATTTTTGGTTGAAATAGCAGGTAAAAACAGATAAAAGTACCAGCTATTGGCATAACAGCATCAGCCAAATTACCATCTAGCGTACAAATTGCTAGGAGAATTTGACTAACAACCATAGTAGTTTTTACAGTGGGAGCTATGCCTTTGGCTCTAACTAAATTAAAGAATTCTTTTTGACCTAAAAAGATAATCACTGCAAATACGATGGTAAAATACCATCCGCCCAAAACAGTTGCCGATAAAGCGACAACGATCGCAACAATTCCGCTAAAAATTCGAGACCAAGGCATAACTAGGGACTAAAGACTAGAGAATAGGACTACTCAATTAACAATTAAAAACTAAAAATCAAAAATTCTTAATTTAGTAATCTCCTAAATAGTGCTAATTGTGTCTAATCTAGCTTTTCACCACTAAGGATAAAAATTGGATCGACAGCACTGAAAGTTTGAGAAAAACCACGTGTTTCCAAGCGGTTAATAGCAGACTGCACAACTTCAACATTTCTCGCTTGTAGTTGAGCAAAGCTTAGAGAAATTGCATACAGACTTTCTAGATTAGCAGCTGTGGCGACTACTCTACCTGATGGCGGCAAATAATGCCAAACTGCTTGCAAAATTTCTTTGATGGCTCGTCCACCTTCGAGACAGACACGGTGAGGTGCTTCTTTGAGGTCATGCAAACACTCAGGGGCGCTACCTTCAATGATTTCCACATTTTTGACTTCAAAGCGATCGCAGTTACGACGGATGAGGTTAGCAACCTCTTCATCTCGTTCCACAGCAATGATTCGCCCTTTAGGACATAGCAATCCAACTTCTACAGGAATAGTACCTGTACCTGCACCAATATCCCACAAAACAGTGTTGGGTAATAGACGTAATTGAGCAATCAACAACAGTCGAATTTCTCTCTGACTGAGGGGAATTCCCGGTAAATGCTCGAATAAATCATCGGGAATACCAGGACTAATATAAGGCCAAAGTTGAGGTGGCATACAAGTTTAACTAGGGGAAAAGGGATCAGGGAAAAGGGATCAGGGAAAAGGGATCGGGGAAAACAGACAAGGGGACACTCTGGACGTAGGAATTAAAAATTGGGTATCGCGCATCGGGGAAGAGACTTGTTAAATAATTCTCCCTTGTTTTCCATGTCCTCCATATCCCTGATCCCCTATCCCCAATTTTTGTCGCATCTTCCAACCATATTAGGGCGGTTATTCCCACAAGAAGTGTGGAAAATGATTTGCCAAAATTAAAAGTAACGAGAGGTGAAGGTCAATGAAATTTTCAATACAATCTCTTTACAATTGGTATCGCGACTTAATTCGCAACTCTAAATACCGTTGGTGGGTGATTTTAGGAACATTGCTATATTTTGTCAGTCCCTTCGATATAATTCCAGATTTTTTCCCTATTGTGG
This sequence comes from Pelatocladus sp., assembly GCF_059505505.1. Classification (NCBI taxonomy): domain Bacteria; kingdom Bacillati; phylum Cyanobacteriota; class Cyanophyceae; order Nostocales; family Hapalosiphonaceae; genus Pelatocladus; species Pelatocladus sp. The sequence goes on from NZ_JCACKS010000101.1 coordinate 10,946, forward strand.
GGGAAATTGATGATGTTTTTCTTTTAACTTTGTTAGTAACTGAAGTATCAGGGCTGGTAATTGAAGGCTTCAAAGCGCGTCGAGGTACTGTAGACGCCAATGTAGACACCCAAGCCACTGATACTACCCAGGATTCAACCTCCAGTGCCACTGTGGATGTTGATGCAGTTTCTGTGAAATAGTTACAAATGTGATCTTAAAATTAAGTAACCCTCTTCTGTTGCCAGAATGGCTGGGGAAGGGGGGTATTTTTTATTGGTTTTTTGTTGTTAGTTAAGTTTTAATTAGTATTAATCAGCAACTACTAACTACTAACGATTAACTACAAATAAATCATTTATGAGCGATCGCCAAATTATTGGACTTCTACCAGCAGGTGGACAAGCAAAACGGATTTCTCCTTTACCACTAAGCAAAGAATTATATCCTGTCGGGTTTCAAGATTTTGGTGATCAACATAAATTGCGACCAAAGGTAGTTTCTCACTATCTGCTGGAAAAAATGCAACTGGCGGGTATTAATCAGGCATACTTTATTTTGCGTCCGGGAAAGTGGGATATTCCGGAGTATTTCAGAGATGGTGCGATGCTTTCTATGAGCTTGGGCTATCTTATTATGGATTTGCCTTATGGTGTACCGTTTACCTTGGATCAAGCTTATCCTTTTGTTCGGGATGCATTGGTAGCATTGGGTTTTGCTGATATTTTGTTTCAACCCAAAGATGCATTTGTAAAGGTGTTGGCACGTCAACAAGCAACTAAAGCAGATGTAGTTTTAGGATTGTTCCCCACCAACCAACCAGAGAAAGCTGGTATGGTTGAGTTCGATAATACAGGTAGAGTACAGCTAATTATCGAAAAGCCTTCTCAGTCAGATTTGCGTTACATGTGGGGTATTGCTGTTTGGACACCCGCCTTTACTCAGTTTTTACATGAGTATCTTATTCCTCTCAAGGCAAATCCTAATTTGTCAGAGTTACCAGAAATACCGATAGGAGATATTATTCAAACTGCAATCACTCAGGGTTTTCACGTAGAAGCTGAAACGTTTGTTGATGGAACCTATCTAGATATTGGTACACCCAATGATTTAGTGCAAGCTGTGCGATTGGGTGTGGAGGAAGTTTGAGGTGCGGACAAAACAATTAAAAATAAAAAATTAAAAATTGGGAAGAAGAGGGGACAAGGGAGAAGAAATCGCTTTGAAATTTGAACATTAAGCCTTAAAGCTTGAACGAAAGCTTGAACGTTGACGCTTGACCAACCACTAACTATTGATTTTGAAGATATGTTAGAGCTTCTGTGGTTTCTACTTGAGGAAATTGCTGATAAAAATTGCTAACACTAGTAAATGGTTCTGGTGTGGCTAAAACAATCAGGCGATCGCCCCATTGATGTAACCAGGGTAATAGTCTTAGAGGTGCAACTGGCGCACATAACCAAATTTCTGCTGGAGAAAGTTTTCTGATCGCAACAGCAGCAGCAGCTATTGTCATTCCTGTCGCGATCCCATCATCAACGATAATCACTGTGGCGCCTTCTGGTTTCACCTGTGGACAAGCAACACTTAATTGTGCTTCTAAAGATTTAGCTTGGTAAATTGCTGCATCTAATGATATTTGATGCGATCGCAAATTTTGTCTCTGGTACGATTTTCTTGGCTGGGCCCAAATTACACTACCACAGGCAGTTACCGCACCAATTGCCAATTCTGGGTTTTCTGGATGGCTAATCTTTTTCGCTACTAATATCGTTAATGGACAACCCAAAACACGCGCAACTGGTGCTGCTACCTCTAGTCCCCCTCGTGGTAAAGCATAGACAATAGGTACAGGCTTAATATCGGATTTAGACGCTTGTTTGATTAAGGTTACCTGAACAACTTCGGCTAGTCTCTCTCCAGCTTGAGTACGATCAGTAAAAAGCGGGGTATCTGACATTGTTTTCCCCCAGTACATGAAGCTACCATTGCTTTGATCATGACTGAATTTCTGTTAAATTGAACAAATTTCCTATTTTGTTAAACTTAGAACAGTTTGAGTGGCACAAACGTTCAGAAATAGCGTAATGAAAGTATAATTTCGTAGTATTAGTATCAGCAGTCACAAGACGCAGCGCTGCTGGGCTGAACCTGCAAGTTTTTGGGTAAATATTTAACTCAGCTTAAAAACTTGTGCTTAGATTAATATTGAAAATTTCATGAGCAGCGAACATCAACTCAATCTTTTTGGGGAATCCAATTTACAGGAATCTAATCTTGACAAAAAAGAATTGATTCCCACAGATGCCAAAATTCCCATTTCAACGGGAACTTATGCCGATATGCTCGAATTAGCACAGCATTGCAACCAATGTCATCGCTGTGAATTAGGAAACACTCGTATTAATGCTGTTGTCGGACGCGGTAATCCCAAAGCGCCGATCATGGTGATAGGTGAAGCACCTGGACAAAACGAAGATGAAACAGGGCTACCATTTGTTGGTCGAGCTGGGCAGCTTTTAGAAAAAATTCTCGAATCTGTCAAACTAGATACAGATAAAGATGTATATATAGCCAATATCAATAAATGTCGCCCACCCAACAACCGTGTTCCTACTAATGAAGAAATCGAGGCTTGTAAACCTTATTTACTGGAACAAATTCGCTTGGTAGACCCGAAAATAATACTTTTAACAGGTGCAACTGCTGTCAAAAGTATAATTGGCGATAAACGAGGGATTACTAAAATTCGCGGAACTTGGATGGAATGGGAAGGACGTTTATGTATGCCGATTTTTCACCCTTCTTACTTGCTGCGTAACCCCTCCCGTGAAGTTGGAAGTCCAAAATGGTTGATGTGGCAAGATGTTCAAACAGTGCGTATTAAATACGATGAAATGATGGGCTAGAATATCGACTAGTTGACAGCCTCAACTTTGACAGTAACATCAACAATTATTGTGAGGTAATTGGTACTGTAGAAAATATCAATCACTTAACAAGTTATTTTTGATAATCCAGTACCAATTTTTTAGTTTAGAGGCTCGATAGCATCCACCGTTTTGATTATTAACTATCTGTTTGTTTGAGATTCAATCGTACTCGTTAAACGTTCTATTGCGTCAGTCAATCTTTCTTGGGCTACAACTGCTGGATCAACTGCACTTGCTTCAGCAGCCTCACCACTACGCACGAATCTTTTCTTAGCTTTTTCAAAAGCACGAATAATCAGAAAAATACAAAAAGCAATCACTAAAAAGTTGATGATTGCAGACAGAAATACACCGTATTTGACGCCATTGACTGATAAATTTTGTAAGTTATCTACTCTTGCTGATTTAAGTACAGGATTTAAAATGACAGGTGTAATGATGTCTTCGACAAGGGAATTAACGATTTTGCCGAATGCTGCTCCGATAATGACCGCTACAGCTAAATCAATGACGTTACCTTGCATTAAAAACTTACGAAAATCAGCCCAAAAGCCATTACTACGCACCATAAGTCCCTGATCCTTTTGAAATTATCAAATTTGATTTAGTTCAGGTGGAATATTATACAGTTTTTGGGGCGGCAATATTTTAGATGCAAAGGGCTGTATTTTTGATCCACAAAGACACACATGAAGACTCTATAAACCATTTCGGCAAGCTCAAAAGTTATTTCGGCAAGCTCAAAAACCATTTCGGAGCATACAAAAACCATTTCGGAGCATACAAAAACCATTTCGGAGCATACAAAAATTATTTCGGAGCATACAAAAATCATTTCGGAGCATACAAAAATCATTTCGGAGCATACAAAAACCATTTCGGAGCATACAAAAATCATTTCGGCGAGCGCAAAAATCATTTCGGCGAACCCAGAAACTAGTTTGAAAGTCGGGAACTCTTAACAGGGAACAGGAAAAATTCCACTTTCATTTTTAATTTTTACTTTTTATTTTTTATTTTTTAATTGTCGGAGAAGTTGAAAAACTTCCACTTTGTGCGCGACAATCTCTTAACCAAGTTTTAATCCCTTGAGCAACAACACCGTTACTACTATCCTGTGGGGGTGTGGGAATTTCTTGTTTAGGATCAGAGCCAGTCCGAGAAAACATCATTACCATCCACCAACCGTTATCAGCTTTTGCTAAAAATAGCCAGTGAAATTGTTGTAATTCCACAACTTTTTTCCCAGTATACTGCCGTTCTAAAGTAGTAAAAAATACTTGATTAACATCTTTGGCACTATATTTTAATTCTTTAGGGATATCTCCGCTTGAGTTTAGGGGTAGTGGTGTAAATTCTGGTCTTCCTGCCAATAAAACATAACTAAAAACATCAATTTTTCTGCTAGTGCGGCGGGCGCGTTGAATCACACGATTGGCATAGCTAGGTAAATCAAGCAGAAGCTTTGTAGTTAATAGTTCAATGCTTTGCTGCGAACAAAAAGATTTTTCTCTGCTTGTTGGTGAAGAAGTGGGATTCTGAGCAAATGCTTGGTAAGTAAAACAATTTGAAATGAATAACCAAAAGCCAAAAGCTACAAGCCACAAATTATAACTAGACTGATTGCAAAATTTGGGTAAAAGGTAAAACAGAAAAGTTAAAGGGTTGACATTTTTCCCTTTTTCCTTATCATTTTCCTCTTTCCCTACTCTTTGAAATTTATTTTTTTGAGCTTTGGAATTCATCTCACTGTTGCTAACTCCTCGCAAATTTTTTTCCAGGCTAACTCAGGTTCAACAGCAGCAGTGATGGGACGCCCAATCACAAGGTAATTTGCCCCTGCTTGTAGGGCTTGGCTTGGGGTAAGCGATCGCTTTTGATCTCCTTTTTCTGCCCAAGTTGGACGCACCCCTGGACAAACTAACAAAAACTCATTTCCACAACTATTTCGTAGTTGTGCCACCTCTTGAGGCGAACAAACTGCCCCATCCAAACCAACTTCTTGCGCCATCAATGCCATCTCCAGTGCATACTCTGGCAATTCTAAGGGAATTTTTAAATCAAACGCCAACAGTCGGGAAGAAATACTAGTTAACAGTGTAATGACAATGAGTTTTGGTGGTTCTACTCCTGCTTGCATTGCCCCTGTTTTTACTGCCTCTGTTGCTGCTTTGAGGGCATCTCTACCAGATGTAGCGTGAATTGTCAGCAAATCAACCCCATAACCTGCCGCAGCCCGACAAGCGCCAGCAACGGTATTAGGAATATCATGAAACTTCAAATCTAGGAAAATCCGTTTTTGCCGAGATTTTAATTCTTGCAGAATTTGGGGTCCTGTGCTGGTAAACAATTCTAAACCAACTTTCCAAAAGCTGACTTGTGGCAATCGTTCAATCAAGGCGATCGCATCTGCAATATTTGCCACATCTAAAGGCACAATAATTCGCTTGTCTGTGTTCATTGGTATGGGGATAAGGAAAGGGGAACAGGGAACGGGGATAAGGAAGACATGGGGGAAAAGGGAGACAACTAATCAGTTATCAGTTCTCAAATTAAACTGGTAACTGGTAACTGGTAACTGGTAACTGGTAACTGGTAACTGGTAACTGGTAACTGG